>RFGD01000356.1 GCA_003696705.1 Alphaproteobacteria bacterium
GGGCGCGGATGCGTTCGTTCACGCGCGGGCCGGTGTCGCGGGGCGGCGGGGCGTTGTGCGGTCTGCGAGCTATGGCGATCTTCCTTCTGTTGCCTTAGATGCGTGCGCGGAAAATAGCAGGCCAAGTGGGCGGTTCAAGACGAATTTCGCCTTCCGCCCCCCTTGTTCGTGTGTTGCAGGCCGGGTGGGTGCTCAGCCGACGAAAGCCTTCTCGACGACGTATTCCGCCGGTTCCGAATTCGACCCCTCGCGCAGGCCGAAGCCCTCGAGGATCTCCTTCATCTCGAGGTTCAGCGCCATCGAGCCACAGACCATTGCCCGATCCTCTTCGGGATTGATGGGCGGCACGCCAAGCTTCTCGAACACCTCGCCCGACCGAAGCTTGTCGGTGATGCGGCCCATCTCGGGGCTTTCCTCGCGCGTGGTGGCGGGGAAGTAGATCAGCTTCTTCTGCGCCTCTTCCCCGACAAGCGGATCCTCGAGCGTGCGCCGCACGACGTCCTTGCCGTAGTCAAGGCCCGACACCGTTCGCGTCGTGTGCGTCAGGATGACCTTTTCGAAACGCTCGTAGGTCTCGGGGTCGCGAATGATCGAGGCGAAGGGCGCAATGCCCGTGCCCGTCGCAAAGAGCCAGAGCCGCTTGCCCGGAAGAAGCGCATCCAGCACCAGCGTTCCGACGGGTTTCGGCCGCAGGATGATCTGGTCGCCGGGCTTGATGTGCTGAAGCCGCGAGGTCAGCGGCCCGTCGGGCACCTTGATCGAGTAGAACTCGAGCTCGTCGTCCCACGCCGGCGAGGCGATGGAATAGGCCCGCATGATGGGTTTGCCGTTCTCGTCCGGCAGGCCGATCATGACGAACTCGCCCGAGCGGAAGCGCAAGGACCTCGGTCGCGTGACCCGGAACGAGAACAGGCGATCGTTCCAGTGGCGAACCTCGGTGACGGTTTCGGCGTCGGGCAGGGCGGGCGCGGTGCGAGCGGGTGCTGTGGTCACGGCAGAAATCTCGTTCACTGAAAGCGTCTCCTCGGCTCAGTAGTGCATTTCGGGACAGGATTGAAGTCAGGCAAATCGGCGCAGGCGGGCCTGATGGTCGTGGGCACGCCAGTTTGCGCGCGCGCGCCACTGCTCTTCGGTCAACCGATCGGCAAGGGTGCGGTCGATCTCGACCTCGTCGAAGCCGGCGCGGCGCGCCATCGCATACTGGTCGGGCAACAGATGCCCGAAGGCGCGAAGGCGGCCGCGATAGCCGGCAAGCCTGAGCTGTCGGGCAAGCGTGAAGCCGCGCCCGTCGGAAAAGGACGGAAAGCGGATGCGGATGAGCCCGGCGCCCAAGGCCCAGTCGGGAAGGGCCTCGAGCCGGGTGTCGGGCGGAAGGTCCAGGGCCGTGCCCGCCGGGTCGGCGGGGCGCGCGGCGTCGGGTGTCGCGTAGTCGCCCGTCCAGTCGTCCTTGCCAAAGCCTTCGTCGGTGATGATGACGGTTGCCGTCATGGCGTCTCTCCGCTTTTCGTCGTTGCAAGCTCGGGAAGGGCCGGGGGGCCCGACGGCGGCGGCCCAAGGTGAATGCCGCATTCCGTCTTCCTGCGGCCGGGCCAGCGGCCGGCACGCGGGTCGTCGCCCGGTGCGACAGGGGCCGTGCACGGGGCGCAGCCGATCGAGAGATAGCCCTTCGCGACAAGCGGGTGGCGGGGCAGCGCGTTGTTCTCGATGTAGTCGCGCACGTCCCCGGGGCGCCAGTGGGCGAGGGGATTGATCTTGATCCGCCCGGCCGCATCGGCCTCGAAGAACTCGAGCCCGGCGCGCGTCGCGGCCTGATGGCGCCGGCGGCCCGTGATCCAGGCGTCGAAGTCCGCAAGGGCGCGGACAAGCGGCTCGGTCTTTCGCAGCGCGCAGCAACGGTCGGGGTCGCGCCGATGCAGCGTGCCCTCGGGGTCGTGGGCGGCAAGGCGCGTCGGGTCGGGCCGGATCGTGCGCACGTCCCTCAGCCCGAGCCGCGCGGCGATGTCGATCTGGTAGGCCAGCGTCTCGGCGAACATCTTCCCGGTGTCGACGAAAAGGATCGGCAAATCGTTGCGCAGGACCGAAATCATGTGCAACAGCACCACGGAATCGGCCCCGAAGGACGAGACCAGCGCCACCCGCCCCACGAGCGGGTCCAACAGGGCCCCGCGCAGGACCGAAAGCGCCCCGTGGTGCCGGTAGCGCGCATTGAGCCGCCGGACGCGGGCGGCCGGTGTCGCCGCAAGCGCGTCAGGCCGCATCTGCGTCTTGCCTCGTCTCGTAGAGCGCGGCCTTGAACGGCCCGGTGCCCAGCCGCTCGACGGCATCGGCGAAGGTTTCGGACGGGTCGCGGCGAAGGGCCAGATAGGCTCGGACCATGCGCTCGACGGCCGCCGGGACCTCGTCGAAGGCAAAGCCCGGCCCCATCCGCTCGCCAAGGCGTGCGCGTTCGTCGGCGCGGCCGCCTAGGGTGAACTGATAGTTCTCGACCCCCGCGCGATCCAGCCCGAGGATGCCGATGTCGCCGACATGGTGGTGGCCGCAGGCATTGATGCACCCCGAGATCTTGATCTGAAGGGGGCCAACCTCGGCCTCGATCGGGCGGAGCCGAAGCGAAATCGCCTGGGCGACCGGTATCGAGCGCGCCGTCGCCAGCCCGCAGTAGTCGAGCCCCGGGCAGGCAATGATGTCCGAGGCAAGCCCGGCATTGCCCGTGCCCAGCCCGGCGGCCTGAAGCCGTGCGAACACCGCCGGCAGGGCGCCCTTCGGCACGTGGGGCAGGATGATGTTCTGTTGATGGCTCACGCGCAATTCGTCGTGGGAATGCGCCTCGGCCAGGTCGGCAAGCACGCTCATCTGTTCGGTCGTGGCGTCGCCCGGGTTGCCGCCATGGGGCTTGAGCGAAGCCGTGACGATCGCGTGATCGTCGCGCCTGTGCGGGGTGACGTTCGTTGCGACCCAGGCCCGGAAGGCCGGGTCCGTGGCCATTGCCCGGTCGAAGGGCTCGGTCGGCATGGATACAAGATCGGGCGGCGCGAACTGCGTGCGGATCCTTGCAAGAAGCGCCTGGTCGGCGCCCTCGAAGCTCGGGCGGCGACGCGCGAATTCGGCCTCGACAAGGTCGCGGAAGGCATCGAGCCCAAGCTCGTGCACGGTGAACTTGATCCGCGCCTTGTACTTGTTGTCGCGGCGGCCGACGAGGTTCCAGGCGGCGACCACTGCCTCGAGATAGGGCAGAAGATCGGCGCCGCCGACGAAGTCGCGAAGGACCTTGCCGATCATGGGGCTGCGCCCCAGGCCGCCGCCGACGATGACCTCGAAGCCCGTCGCGCCGTCCGGGCCGGCGACCATGCGCAGCCCGATGTCGTGGGCGCGCGTCACGGCGCGGTCATTGGGGCTTCCGGTGATGGCGATCTTGAACTTTCGCGGCAGGAACTGGAACTCGGGGTGGTCGGTGGACCACTGACGGATGAGCTCTGCCCAGGGGCGCGGGTCCTCGATCTCGTCCCGGGCCGCGCCGGCGAAATGATCGGCCGTCACGTTGCGGATCGTGTTGCCGCTGGTCTGGATCGCGTGCAACCCGACCTCGGCCAGCGCCTCGAGGATGTCGGGCACGTCGCCAAGGGCGGGCCAGTTGAACTGGATGTTCTGGCGGGTGGTGAAATGCCCATAGCCGCGGTCCCATCGGTCGGCGATCATGGCAAGCTGGCGCATCTGGCGCGCCGACAGCGTGCCATAGGGAATGGCCACGCGCAGCATGTAGGCGTGCAGTTGAAGATAGAGGCCGTTCATCAGCCGGAAGGGCCGGAATTCCTCTTCCGTCAGTGCGCCGGAAAGGCGGCGCTCGACCTGATCGCGGAACTGTCGGACGCGCTCGCGGACGTAGGCCGCGTCGAATTCGTCATGGACGTACATCGTTTGCCTTTCGTGCGGTGGACGTGACGTTGCCCGGAAGCGGGATCGAGGGACCGCCCCGGGCGCGAATGCGCTCGCGCGGGGTCATGGGTTCGGGCCCGGCGGGGCCGGGGCGCACCGGGGCGAGCGCCGGGCCGACGACGCGTTCGCTGTCGGCGTTCGCGGTCAAGAGGCGAATTTCGGCATGGGCCTCGTCTTCGAGGATCTCGGCCCTTGCGATGTCGTCGACCCAACGGTCGTCGGCGGCCAGCCAAACGGGCCGGCCGGTCATGAGGTCGTTTGCGGAAATCACGGAAGGGGTGAACCTGCGGCTCATGGCTTTCTCTGCGGATGGGTGTTGACGGGAAAGGCGGGTCGGGGCGCCGTGTCGGCATTGGCGGCACCGGGAATGGCAAGGGGCAGGGGCGCGGCGCGCAAAAGGACGGGCGACGGCGCCCCCAGCGCGGCGGCCGAACGGCGGGCGATCGCGGCCATCGAAAGGCCGTCGCCCGGCGCGAGCGCCACCACGGCCGCGCCCTGGCGGGCTTCGCAAGCCGCGGCCTTCAATGCGTCCCCAAGCCCGTCTGCGTCCGGCGCGACGATCCGTGCCTCGCGCCGTGCAAGCTCGAGAAAGGCGCCCGGTGTTCCGGGTTCGACGACAACGAGGTCGGCCTCGTCCAGGGCGCGCCGCGCCCGCGCGCTCAGATCATCGGGATCGCCGCCGCCCGCGGCCACGAGCGTCATGCTGCCGGGAAGGCCCGGCCCCCCCTGGACATCCCTTGCAAGCGCCCGAAGAGCGGGGCCAAGCGCGGCCTCGCCCCCGCGGGCAAGGGTCTCTGGGCCGACGGTGCCATAGAAGCGGTCCCAGAAGAGGCGCCGCGTTCGACCGGGCGGAAGCAGCGTGGCCGCGGCAGTGCGGAAGGCGCGCCCGGCGCGGGCAAGGGCGCCGGTGCCGGTCGGGAGCATGGCCTCGATCCGCGCCTTCAGGCGGCGCGCCAGCACCGGGGCGGCGCCTTCGGTTCCGATGGCGACGATCACCGGATCGCGGTCGACCATCGCCGGCGTGATGAAGTCGCTTCCCCCCAGGTCATCGACGATGTTCACAAGCGCCCCATGGCGTCGGGCCTCGGCGGCGATTGCCCGATCTGTCCGGGTCGAGCCGGTGGCTACATAGACAAGCCGATATCCGGCCAGCGCGCTGTCGCTGTCGGGCAGGGACGGCACGAGCGTGAGGCGCCCCTCGGCTTCCCAGTTGCGTATCGGGGGCAGCGGATCGCGCGCAAAGACGGTGACCGCGGCGGATGTCTTCAGAACCAGCCGGAGCTTGGCAAGCGCGGCCTCGCCGCCGCCGACGACGGCGATGCGTTGTGCCTCGGTGGCCAGAAAGACGGGGAAGTGCCTCATGCCGGAAACCCTTTGACTGTGTGGTCAGACTATAGGAAATTGTTCCGCAAGAGGCATCAGGCTTGGAAAAATAAGGAAC
>RFGD01000357.1 GCA_003696705.1 Alphaproteobacteria bacterium
CGGTCGAAGCGGCCGGGCCGCAAGAGCGCGGGGTCAAGCACGTCAGGCCGGTTCGTGGCCGCGATGATGATGATGCCTTCGTTGGCCTCGAACCCGTCCATCTCGACAAGAAGCTGGTTCAGCGTCTGCTCGCGCTCGTCGTTGCCGCCGCCATAGCCTACACCGCGCGAACGGCCCACCGCGTCGATCTCGTCGATGAAGACGATGCAGGGGGCGTTCTTCTTGGCCTGCTCGAACATGTCGCGCACCCGGCTTGCGCCGACGCCGACGAACATCTCGACGAAGTCCGATCCCGAGATCGTGAAGAAGGGCACGCCGGCCTCGCCCGCGATGGCGCGCGCCAGCAGGGTCTTGCCCGTGCCCGGGGGACCGACCAGAAGCGCGCCCTTCGGGATCTTGCCGCCAAGGCGCGAGAACTTCTGCGGGTTGCGCAGGAATTCGACGATCTCTTCGAGCTCTTCCTTCGCCTCGTCGATACCGGCGACGTCGTCGAAGGTGACACGGCCGTGTTTCTCGGTCAGAAGCTTGGCGCGCGACTTGCCAAAACCCATGGCCCCGCCGCGGCCGCCGCCCTGCATGCGGTTCATGAAGAAGATCCACACGCCGATCAGAAGAAGGACCGGCAGGAAGGACATGAGCAGTGTCGCAAAGCCCGACTGCTCTTGCGGCTTCGCCTCGATCGTCACCTTGTTGTCGAGCAGGGTCTGCGTCAGTTCCGAATTCTCGGGCGCGATGGTCATGTACTGGTTGCCGTCGCGGCCGCGGATATAGACCTTCTCGCCGTCGATCGTGACGCTGGTCACGTCATGGGATTCGACCCGCTCGATGAATTCCGAATACGGGATCGAGCGCGAGGCCATCGTCGCCTCGGTGCCGCTGAAAAGATTGAACAGTGCGAGGATCAGAAGAAAGAGGACGACCCAGAACGCGATGTTTCTTGCGTTGTTCACTGAAATGCTCCTTCGGCGCCGCAGCGACGGCCGCGCGGCCTCGTCCCCCCTAAAATAGACATCGGCCCGGGGGTTTCAATGCGATACTAGCGCGGCAAGGAAGTCATCGAAACCCCGATCGGCGACCGCCTGCCACCCGTTCGGCCAGCCGGCCAGCGGCGCGGCGACAAGCCGCCCGCCGCAGAACACCGCCGGCGTCGCCGCCAGGACGGCGGCCGGAAGGCGCGGCACGCGCGCCGCGGGGATCCGGCGAAGCGCCAGAAGCCCCTTGTGCCCAAGCGGTCCGACCATGCACCCGGATGCCTCTGCCTCGGTCCCGGGGACAAGGCGCCAGCGGCCATCCCAGACCTCGCCCGGCCGCGCATGAACCGACTCCAGCGCCTCGACCTCGCGAAACAGCCAGAGCGCCCCGCGCCGCCACTTCCCCTGACAGCCAAGGACCGTGACGTCCCGCCTGTCCAGAAGCTCGCCAACCGGCCCGTGCCGGGGCGGATATTCGGCCGATGCAAGCCAGGAAAGCGCCGTCGCCACGATACGCCGCGCAATCTCTCGCGGTTCGTCGCGGAAGAGCCCGCCGCCCAGGACAAGCGCCCCCGTCGCGTCAAGCCGGCCCCACCGCGACGCGGCCCGCCGCGCGGTGACCGAGAGGGCCTCGCGCGCGTCTCGAAGCCGGTCGGCTGTCCGGGCAAGCCCCATCGCGGTCAGGCCGATGTCGGAAAGCCCGGCCAGCGCGCGCCGCGCCCTGACGCGCTCGAAGACGGGGTCCTCGTTGCTTGGATCCTCGATCCAGCCAAGACCGTGGGCGCGGAGCCACGCCCGCAGCGCCGCGCGGCCGATCCCGAGCATGGGCCGCAGCCAGACGACGCCGGCGCGCGTCCGACGCCAGTCCATGCCGGAAAGCCCGTCGACCCCCGCCCCGCGGGCAAGGCGCATGAGAACCGTCTCGGCCTGGTCGTCGGCGGTGTGGCCAAGGGCGACCGCGCCGAGACCCCGTGTCTTCGCCCATTCGGCCAGAAGCCCGTAGCGCGCGCGACGGGCCGCATCCTGAAGATTGCCGGCCACTCCGTCGTGGTCCCAGACAAGGATGTCGTGGTCGATGCCAAGCCGCGCGGCGATGCGGCCGGCCTCTCTTGCCTCGGCGCCGGAACCCGGCCTGAGCCGGTGATCGACCGTCGCGGCCCAGAGCCTGACGCCCCGCCCTTCCGCCCAGGACGCCAGAAGCGCGGCCAGCGCGACGCTGTCGCCGCCGCCCGACAACGCAATGCCAAGCGCCGCCGGCGGCGCCTTGCCGGCAAGCGCACGCGTCATCCCCGCGGCCAAGGCCGTCTCAGGGGACACGGCAATCGTATTCGCGCATGAGCTCGGCCGCCTGTCCCGTCTCGGTGGCGTCCGGGAACCGCGAACCCATCTCGGAGAGGGTCAGACAGGCCTCCTCGGTCTGGCCCAGCTCGGCAAGGCTGCGCCCCAGCCCAAGAAGGGCGGCCGGGGCCGTGCGGCCGGTCGGATCGCCCGAAAAGGCGGCAAGGAAGGCGCGCGCGGCGTCTGCCGTGCGCCCGGTTCGCGACAGCGCCTCGGCGCGAAGAAGATTGGCCGCCGGCACCAGGGGTCCGTCGGGATAGCGCTCGGCATAGGTATCGAGAAGCGCGATCACCTTCTCGTAATCGCCGGCGTCGAAGGCGTCCCGCGCCTGGCGCAGATCGGCCTCTTCGCCGACGGCAAGCTCCTCGCCCTCGCCCGACGGGGCGGCCCCGATGGGCGGCAGGCCGGCCAGGGCCGCATCCTCGCCGCCAAGGGTTGTCGTCTCGCCAAGCTTCGAGACGTCTCCACCCTCGAGCTCGACCAGCCGGAACTCGAGATCGCCGATCCGCCGGGTGCCGTCCTCGACGATGCGCTGGATGCGCAGTTCAAGCTTCTCCGTCTTGTCGTTCAGACGCTTCAGCTCGGCCTCGATGGCGTCGAGCCTGGAAAGGAAATCGGCGTCGCCGCCCAGCGTGCGCGCGCCGCCCGTCGTCGAGAGCTCGCGCTTCAGGCGCTGGACCTCGACATAAAGAAGCGAAAGTTCCTGGCGGATGTCGGCAAGGGTCTCTTCCCGCGACTGGGCAAGCGCCGCCTGCGGCGCAAGAGGCGCAAGGAGAACAAGCATGGCAAGACATGCCAGAATCCGTCGTGTCATCGTATCCCCCGGTCCTTCAGCCCTGCCGAAGCCCTAGCCCATGGCCGCAGGCTGAAGCACCGTGACGGCGCGGCGGTTCTGGCTGTAGCAGGATTCGTCAGAGCAGACGGCCACGGGCCGCTCCTTGCCGTAGGAGACGGTAGAAAGCCGCGACGCGGCGACGCCGACGCTGACAAGGTAGTCGCGCACCGCCGCGGCGCGCCGTGCACCCAGGGCCAGGTTGTATTCGCGCGTGCCGCGCTCGTCCGCGTGCCCTTCGATCACCGCGGTGAACTCGGGGTTTTCCATGAGCCACCGGGCCTGGGCGTCAAGGATCGCCCGAGCCTCGGGCGAGAGCGTCGCCTGGTCGACGGCGAAATAGACGCGATCGCCGATCGCCTCCTGGAAATAGGCGGGCGATCTCGGATCGGCCGCGGATCCGGGGGCCAGACCCCCTGCCCCGGCGCCGCCGTCCGCGCCCGGAAGGCCGCGCCCGAAGCCGTTCGCGCACCCGGCGACGGCCAACGCCAGCCCCAGGATCGCCCCCCGCCGAGAGATGGCCGATGCTGCATTCTTCTTCATGTGCCTTGTCCTTCTGCTCGAGGCCGCCGCCGATCCGGTGCCTTCCCGGCACTTCGCGCCCCGCCATGGGGAAAACGGCGATGTTTCACACAACCTATCACGTCTTTCAGCCGGCCGAAACGGGCCTAGCGCAGGAGCGGCGACCACGCGGGGTCCGAGGCGGCGCCGGGGGTTGGCACCCGGCGGAGGTTCCGGCCTGTCAGATCGACCGAGTAGATCGCCGCGGCGCCGTTCGCGCCGGGCGTTTCCCTTGTGAACATGACCACGCGCCCGTTCGGCGACCATGTCGGCCCCTCGTCGAGGAACGACGAGGTGAGGAGGCGCTCTTCGGAGCCGTCCGTGCGCATGACGCCGATGTGGAAGCGGCCGCGGCTTTGCTTGGTGAAGGCGATATGGTCGCCCTGCGGGGACCAGACCGGCGTCGCATAGCGCCCGCTTCCGCGGCTGATGCGCCGCGGGTCGCCCCCGGCGGCGGGCATCACGTAAAGCTGCTGGGTGCCGGTTCGGTCGCTCTCGAACACGATCCACTTGCCGTCGGGCGAGTAGCTGGGTGCCGTCTCGATCGACGGCGCCGCGGTCAGGCGGGTCCGCCGGCCCGTGGCCAGGTCCATCTCGTAGATGTCGGTGTTGCCCGCTCGTTCGAGCGAAAAGGCGACCTTCCGCCCGTCGGGCGAGAAACGTGGCGCGAAGGTCATCGTGCCGGGCTGGTCATCGAGCGCCCGCCGGCGGCCCGTGCCAAGGTCGAGAAGGTAGATGCGCGGCCGCCCGGTTTCATAGGAGGTGTAGAGGATCCTCTCGCCGTCCGGGGCGAAGCGCGGGGCCAGCACAAGATCGCGCCCGTCGGTAAGAAAGCGCGGATTGGCGCCGTCGTAGTCCATGATCGCCAACCGCTTCACGCGCGCATTCTTCGGCCCGCTTTCGGCGATGAAGGCCACCCGGCTGTCGAAATAGGGCCCCTCGCCCGTGATGCGCGAATAGACCGCGTCAGCCACCTTGTGCGCCATGCGGCGCCAGCCCGACGCCCGCCCCGAAAACCGCAGCCCGTCGCCCAGCGGGCGCCCCGCAAAGACGTCGAAGAGGCGGAACTCGACGGCAAGCCGCCCGCCCGAGACGACCGTCACCGCGCCCGTGACCAGGGCCTGGGCATTGATCGCCTGCCAGTCGGCGAAGCGCACCGGGCTGTCGAAGGCCGTGACGCGCCCGATATGCGCCGAGCGCGGAATTTCCCGGAAAAGCCCCGTGCCGACAAGATCGGCCGTGACCACGGCGACGATGTCCTCGGCCAGCTTGTCGGCGCCCTGCCCCTTGGCGATGAACGGCGCGATCGCAAAGGGCAAGGGCTCGATCACGCCTTCGGTGATCTCGATCCGCAAGGGGCGCCGCTCTTGCGCGGCAGCGGGCAGAACGCCGCTCAGGGCCGTGGCCAACAGCACCAGCCAGCCAGAGAGAAGCCGAGAAAGTCGTCCTGGTGTCATTTGATCCTCATGCGTTCGGGGTTGAACACCAGCTCGACCTCCCGCCAGTCGGCATATTTCTCGGGCGGAAGGTCATAGCCACTGGCGCCACAGCGAATGACGGCGCGGCGGGCGGCCTCGAACGCGCGCCGGGCAGCGCGCCCCGACCCGCCGTCGGCCGAAATCATCCGGATGCTATCTGCCACGGGGCGCCCGTCCTCGGTGAAAGTCACTGCCACGGTCACCGTAACACGGAGCGCCTCGGATGACAGCGATCCCACGTTCCAGCAGCGGGAAATCGCCAGCCGGAAGGCGTCCTTCTCTCGTGCCGTGAGCCCCCCGCCGCCGCTCAGGCCGCCGGCCGGTGACGGCGGCGCTTCGGCGGCGGCGACGGCTTCGGCCAGTGCGGCGGCAATCGCCGCGCTCTGATCGGGCGTCTCGACCGGCGGTTCCGCCGTCTCGGCCGGCGTTTCGGTGGCGGCAACGGCGGCCTGGCGGCGCGGCCTTGCCGTCGGTCGCGGCGATTTCCTCGGGGCCGCCGTCTCCTGCTCGGCCTCGGTGACGATCTCGGTCGTGGCCTCGGGCGGCGCGGCGGCCGGCTCGGCGGGCTCGGGCGCTTCCGGCAAGGGTTCCAGGGAAGGCTGGCGCGGCGTCTCCTCGGCCGGGGCCGTATCGACAAGGGGTTCGGGCGCGGGCGCCGGCAGTGGCGCGACACGCGGGGCCGGAAGCGGCTTCGGCGGCGTGTCGCTTTCGCCGACGCGGGGCGCGGCTGTGATGGGCGAAGGGGGCACCAGGGCCTCGGGGCCGACAAGCGCAACCGAATCGGGCGGCACCGGCGCAGGCCCGGAAACCGCGGCCGGCGCGCTGTCGGCCGTCGGCGCGGGTGCCGCGGGTGTCGGCGCCTGCGGCCGCCGGGGCGCAACCTCGGCGGGCAGCTCGGGTGTCGGCTCGGCGGGTGTTTCGGGGGCCGGCAGCGCCTCGGGCACGGTCGGCACGGCCGCCGGCGCGACCGAGACAGCCGCCGACAGTTCGGCGCTCGAGACCAGCGAGACCTCGGTCACCGAAAGAACCGGCACGGGCTTCTGGCGAAAGATGTCGCCCGACCAGAGGATGAGGGCCAGAAGCCCCAGATGGGCCGCCCCCGAAATGGCCAGAGCACTGCGCTTCTCCACGCCTCCCCCCTCAGTTCTGGCCGCCGCCGAAGGTCGGGCCTCCGGCCTCGGTGACAAGCCCGATGCTGTGAAAGCCCGCGGCGTTCAGCGCGCCCATGACCTCGGCCACGCGCGCATAGGGAACGTTGCCGTCGGCGCGAAGGAAGACCTTGTCGCCCTTGCGTTCGGCGGCGATGGCGCGAAGCCGCGGGACAAGCGCGTCGGCCGCCACCTCGGTTTCCTGGATGACCAACCGGCCGTCCTTTGTCACCGAGACGACGAGGGGCGTTTCCTCTTCCGCAGGCAGGGGCGCGGCCGCGGTCTCGGGCAGTTCGACCGGCACGCCCACCTGCAGAAGGGGCGCCGCGACCATGAAGATGACCAGAAGGACAAGCATCACGTCGACCATGGGCGTGACGTTGATCTCGGCGATGGGGCGGTGGCGCGCCCGAACGCGGCCGCGCCGTCCCTGACGCCCCGGATTGTCAAGCTTCGCCGCCATCGGTCAGCCGTCCAGCTGGCGCGAGACGATGGTCGAGAACTCGTCCGCGAAGGCTTCGTAATTCGAGGTTATGGCATCGGCGTCCGACGACAGCTTGTTGTAGAAGATCACCGCCGGGATGGCAGCAAGAAGGCCCAGCGCCGTGGCCACAAGGGCCTCGGCGATGCCGGGCGCGACCACCGCCAGATTGGTGCTTTGCTGAAGGGCGATCTCCTCGAACGCGTTCTTGATGCCCCAGACGGTGCCGAACAACCCGATGAACGGCGCCGTCGACCCGACCGTCGCCAGGACCGTCAGCCCGGCGTTGAGACTTGCCACGGCGCGCGACAGCGCCACGTTCATCGACCGATCCACCCGCGCGGCGGCCCCGGCCATGAGCCGCCCTTCGTCGGTGTGCGACCGCAGCCATTCGGTCATGCCGGCGGCGAAGATGGCCTCGGACGGACCGCGGGGGTTGTCCTTGATCTCGAGAAACAGCTCTTCGAGCGGCCTGTCCGACCAGAACCGGGCATCGAAGGCCTCGGCCTCTTGCCGGGCGCGGCGGAAGTTCACGAGTTTGCGGATGATGATCGCCCAGGACCAGACGCTGGCCACGCCAAGGACGATCATCACGAGCTTGACGATGAGCGAAGCGCGCCAGAATAGCGCCGCAAGCGAGAAATCGACCTGCTGCGCGGCGCCAATGATTTCCGTTTCCATTGTTTCCGTCTCTGCCCTCTTGCCCTGAAGCTGCCCCGTCGATCCTGTCCGCGCCGTCTTCCGCGACGCCTGTGCCCTTCGTTTACCGCGTTTCGCCGCGCAAGACCACTCAACTTGCGCCGATTGCGGCCACGATGCGCCTAGGCGCCCAGGCGTCGGCGAATATCTGCCGGCAATCGCACCGGCCGCCCGCCGGGCCCGATGCAGACAAGCGTGACCGAAGCGCTGAAGAGAAGGCGGCCGTCCCGGCGCACTTCCTGGGAAAGGACCAGACGCGCCGGCGTCGCCGCCTCGAGGCTGGTGCCCACATCCAGAAGATCGTCGAAGGTCGCCGGGCTCAGATATTCGGCCGAGAGCGAGCGCACGGCAAAGACAATGCCCCTTTCGGCCTTCAGCGCGCGCTGGTCGATCCCGAGCGTGCGGATCCATTCCGACCGCGCGCGCTCGATGAAGCGCAGGTAGTTCGCATAGTAGACGATCCCCGCAAGGTCCGTGTCCTCGTAATAGACCCGCACGGGGAAATGATGGGCGGCCATGGCTCAGCCTCCTGCGGGACCGACCTGGCCGAAGAGATCGCCCTCGTCCCCGGCACTTGGCGGCGCCAGGCCCAGGTGCTGCCATGCGCGCCGGGCCAGGACCCGCCCGCGCGGGGTCCGCTGCAAGAGGCCCTGCTGAAGAAGGTAGGGCTCGATCACCTCTTCGATGGCGTCGCGGCTCTCGGCCAGCGCGGCCGAGATCGTCTCGACCCCGACCGGCCCGCCGCCATAGTTCTCGGCCAGAAGCGTCAGATACCTGCGGTCGGCACCATCAAGGCCCAGGCGATCGACGCCAAGCCGGCTGAGCGCCCGGTCGGCAATTTCCTGCGTCAGGCGACCGTTGCCCTCGACCAGCGCGAAATCGACCACCCGGCGCAGAAGGCGTCCGGCGACGCGGGGCGTGCCGCGCGCGCGCCGTGCAATCTCGGCGATGCCGGCGGGATCGGCGTCGATGCCAAGAAGACGGGCGCCGCGCCCGACGATGTGGGCCAGTTCGTCCTCGGAGTAGAACTGAAGGCGAACCGGGATGCCGAACCGGTCGCGCAAGGGCGTCGTCAGAAGCCCGAGCCGGGTCGTCGCGCCGACCAGCGTGAAGGGCTGCAACTCGATGCGCACCGTGCGCGCGGCCGGGCCTTCGCCGATGACCAGATCAAGCTCGAAATCCTCCATCGCGGGATAGAGAACCTCTTCCACCACGGGGTTGAGCCGATGGATCTCGTCGATGAAAAGGACGTCCCTCGGCTCCAGATTTGTCAGGATGGCGGCAAGATCTCCGGCCTTGGCCAGAACGGGACCCGAGGTCATGCGGAAATTGACACCGAGTTCGCGCGCGATGATCTGGGCAAGCGTCGTCTTGCCGAGGCCCGGCGGCCCATGGAACAGCGTGTGGTCCATGGCCTCGGCCCGACGGCGCGCGGACTCGATGAAGACGCGAAGGTTCGCCCGCGCCTCTGCCTGGCCGACGAACTCGTCAAGCGACTGCGGGCGCAGCGCGCGGTCGGCGTCATCGGGACGGGGTGCGGGCCGGAGATCCGGGTCGGGTTCGGTCATCGTGCATCACCCCTTGGGCGCAAGCCTCTTCAACGCGGCGCGAATGAGCTCGGCCGTTTCGAGATCGGGCGACTCTCCGGCCGCCTCGGCCACCGCGGCGGCGGCTTCGCCCTGTGCGTAGCCGAGATTGACGAGCGCCGACAAGGCGTCGGCCTGCGCGGCCATGCGCCCCGGCGCGGTCCCGCCGCCCTCGGGCTTGCCGGCCGGGGCGGGCGCCGCCGCACCGGCCGACGCCGGGATCTCCGGCGCGGGTCCCAGATCGGTCTCCACCATCTCGCCCGCCATGGCCATGAGCGCCGGCGCCTTGTCCTTCAGTTCGTTCACGATGCGTTGCGCCAGCTTGGGGCCGACCCCGGGCGCGGCCTTCACCGCCGCCCAGTCCCCAAGCGAAATGGCACGGCTCACGCCCTCGGGGCCGAGGGTGCCGAGCACCGCCATCGAAGCCTTGGCCCCGACCCCCTGCACCGTCATCAGAAGCCGGTGCCACTCCTTCTCGACAAGGCTCGGGAATCCGTAGAGCTGCAGAAGGTCCTCTCGAACCAGAAGATCGGTGTAAAGGGTTGCCGACTGGCCCGGCGCCAGCGCCGCAAGCGTGCGGTCCGAACAGTGGACGAGGTAGCCGACGCCCCCCACCAACAGAAGGAGATGATCCGCGGCCTTGTAGGCCACGCGCCCCGAAAGCGCCCCGATCATCGCACCACCGCCCTGGACACCGCTTCGGCCCACCGATCCGAGGCGCCACGGCGGTGCGCATGGCAAAGCGCGACGGCCAGCGCATCGGCCGCATCCTCGCCTGCGAGGGCAACGCCCGGCAGTTGCAGGCGCACCATATGCTGGATCTGCCGCTTGTCCGCATGGCCGACGCCGACGATCGTCTTCTTGACCTGGTTCGGCGCGTATTCGGCCACGTCAAGCCCGCGCGCGGCCGGCACCAGAAGCGCGATGGCGCGCGCGTGGCCAAGCTTCAGCGTCCCCTGCGCATCCTTGTTGACGAATGTCTGTTCCACCGCCGCAACCTCGGGGGAGAGGCGCTCGAACACGTCGCAAAGCTGGTCGTGCAGGCTGAGAAGGCGCGGCGCAAGCTCGC
>RFGD01000358.1 GCA_003696705.1 Alphaproteobacteria bacterium
CACGGCATTGCGCCGGATGCGCCGCTTCTTCTGGTGTTGCCGGGTTCGCGCCCGGGCGAAGTGCAGCGGCTTGTTCCCCCGTTCGGCCATGCGGTGCGGCGGGTGGCCGATGCCGTGCCGGGCCTTCGCGTCGTCGTGCCGGCCGCGCCTCAGGTGGCCGACATGGTCCGGGCCGCCGTGCGCGGTTGGCCGGGCGGGCCGGTCGTCCTCGACCCCAGGGCAGGGGACGCGGCTCTGGCCAAGCGCGCCGCCTTCCGCGCGGCGGATGCGGCGCTGGCCGCTTCGGGGACCGTGTCGCTCGAACTGGCGGCGGCCGGAACGCCCATGGTCATCGGCTATGACATGAACTGGCTCAGCCGGCGGATCATCGGCGCCATGCTGAAGGTCGATACGGTGACACTCGTGAACCTCGTCTCGGGGACGCGCGCGGTGCCCGAGTTTCTCGGGGATGCGCTTCGCCCCGAGCCGGTCGCCGCGGCCGTCGCCGGGCTTCTCTCGGGTGGTCCGGGCCGGACTGCGCAGGAGGCAGCCTTCGCCGTGACCATGGAGCGCCTTGGCAAGGGCGCCGAACCACCGGGGCTTCGGGCCGCGCGTGCCGTCCTCGAGGTGGCCGGGCAGGGCGCCGGAACGGATTGACCCCGGGCGGGGCGCCGTCAAGGATACCGCCATGACTTTCGCCGCGCGCATCACCCGTCACCCCGTGCCGTTCGACAAGGAGCGCGGGCAGGACGTCGTGGCGCAATACGACGGCGCGCCAAGGTCCGTCCTGCCCCTTGTCGAGGGGACCGCCGGGTGCAGCCCCTATCTGGCGGGCCTTCTCGAGCGCGAACGGGATTGGCTTCTTCCCCGTTTCGAGGCCGCGCCCGAGGAGGTTGCCACCGAGCTCATCGAGGGCATCGGCCCCGAAGCCGTGGACGCGTCCGGCCGCGATGGCCCGGGCGATCTTCTGCGCATTGCCAAGGGCCGCATCGCCCTTCTGGTGGCCCTTTGCGATCTGGCCGGCGTGTGGCCGCTTGCCCGCGTCACCGGGGTGCTTACGGATTTTGCCGACGCCGCCGTGGCGGCCGCGATCCGTGCGCCCCTTCGCCGAGAGATCGGGCGCGGGCGCCTGCCGGGCGCGACCGAGGACGACCTGTCCCACGGCGCGGGCCTGGTGGCCATCGCGATGGGGAAGATGGGCGCCCGAGAGCTCAACTACTCGTCCGACATCGACCTCGTGATGCTGTTCGACGAGACCCGTTTCGCGCCCGACGACTATCACGAGGTGCGTGCCGGGTTCATCCGCGTCGTGCGCCAGATGACGGCGCTCTTGTCCGAGACGACCGCGACGGGCTACGTGTTTCGCACCGATCTGCGCCTGCGGCCCGACGCGGCGGTGACGCCTGTCTGTCTGGCGATGGAAACGGCCGAACGCTATTACGAAAGCCTTGGGCGTACATGGGAGCGGGCGGCCTACATCAAGGCGCGGGCGGCGGCCGGGGACACGGTTGCCGGCGCGGCCTTTCTCGAGCGGCTCCGCCCCTTTGTCTGGCGTCGCTATCTCGACTTCGCGGCCATTCGCGATGCGCAGGACATGCGGTTGCGCATCCGGGCGCACAAGGGGCTGCACGGCCCCATCCTGGCCGACGGGCACGATCTGAAGCTGGGGCGGGGCGGCATTCGCGAAATCGAGTTCTTCGTGCAGACGCAGCAACTCATCCATGGCGGGCGCGATCCGTCGCTCAGGGTGCGCGGCACGCTGGAAGGGCTCGATCGGCTTGTCGCCGCGGGCCGGGTGCCGGCCGACGTCGCCGAGGAACTCGGCGCGGCCTATGTGGCGCACCGAGAGCTCGAACACCGGTTGCAGATGGTGCGGGACGCCCAGACCCACCGGTTGCCGCGCTCGGCCGAGGAATGGCAACGCCTCGGCGACTTCATGGGGGGCATCGCGCCCGACCGGCTTCGGGAAGAGATCGTCGCCCGGCTCGAGGCCGTGGACCGCGCAATCGCCGCCTTCTATCCGCCCGAGGGCGGCGAAGCCGCGGCCGCCGCGCGCGCCGAAATGGCGCTTTCAGAGGAAGAGCGCGAGACGGTGGAGCGCTGGTATACCTATCCCTCGGTGCGGTCGCCGCGCGCGGCCGAGATCTTCACGAAGATCGAACCGGTCATCCTTGAAAAGCTTCGCCGCGCGGCCAATCCGGCCGAGGCGCTTCGGGCCTTCGACGGTTTCCTTTCCGGCCTGCCCGCCGGCGTCCAGGTGTTTTCGCTGTTCGAGGCGAACCCCCATCTCATCGATCTTGTCGTTGACGTCGTGGCCACGGCGCCGGCGCTGGCGGGCTACCTCAGCCGCAATGCCGGTGTCTTCGAGGCGGTGATTGTCGGGGATTTCTTCGCCGCCTGGCCGGGGGTCGATGCCCTGCGCGACGGCCTGGCCGACGCCATCGCCCGCGAAGACGACTACGAGGGCAAGCTTGACGCGGCCCGTCGCTGGGCGCGGGAATGGCGGTTTCGCATCGGCGTGCACAGCCTGCGCGGCCTCATCGACGCCGCCGAGGCCGGCCGCCAGTATGCCGAGCTTGCCGAGGCGGTCCTGTCCGCCCTTCTCCCCACCGTGATGGACGAGTTCCGGCGCCGCCACGGGGACTTTCCTGACGGCCGGGTGGCCGTCGTGGGCATGGGCTCGCTTGGTGCGGCACGGTTGCACGCCCAGTCCGATCTCGATCTCATCGTGGTCTATGACGCGCCCATGGACGCGATGTCGGACGGCGCACGGGCGCTGCCGGCACGCACGTATTATGCGCGGCTGACACAGGCCTTCGTCACCGCCATTTCCGCGCCCACTGCCGCCGGGCGCCTCTATGAAGTGGACATGCGCCTTCGACCCTCGGGGCGGCAGGGGCCCGTCGCGACCGCCTTCCGCTCGTTCGGATCCTACCAGCGCGAAGAGGCCTGGACGTGGGAGCACATGGCCCTGACGCGGGCCCGGGCCATCGCGGGCGATGCCCGGCTGTCGGACGCCTTCGAGGCCGAGCGGCGATCGATCATCAGGGATGTCGGCGCGCCGCGCCGCGTCCTCGAGGGGCTTTCGGACATGCGCCGGCGTCTTGCCGAGGCGATGCCCGCACCGACGGGGCCGCTTGACGTGAAGAACGGGGCGGGCGGGCTCAAGGACATCGAGCTTCTGGCCGAGGCCGGCGCCCTTCTCGCGGCAAGCCCCGAGCGCGCCGTGGCGCGCCAGTTGAAGGCCGCCGCCGACGCCGGCTGGCTTTCCGGGGACGAGGCCGCGGCGCTGACGGACGCGCAGGCGCTGTTCTGGACCGTGCGGCAGGCGACGCGGCTTCTTGGCGGATCCGAAGCCGGTCCCGACGCACTCGGCGAGGGCGCGCGCGATTATCTGTTGCGCGAGACGGACGCGGGTGACATGGAAACGCTTGCCGCCACGCTGGCCGAGAAACGGGCGCAGGCCCGTGCTATCATCGACGCGGCCGCCGCACGGCTGCCGGCCGAAACGGAACAGGGCTGACGAATGACCCGTGACCCCACGACCGACCCCGACCCGCGGGGCCTCATCCGCGAGAGCTACGCCATCGAGGACATCACCGAGGCCGAGTGCCGGTCGATCTTCCTCGACTGGGTTCTGGGCGTGCCCGAGGGGGCGGCGGTCGCCGAACTGGCGGCGGCGCTTCTGGCGCGCCACGGCGCGGCCGGGCATCCGATGACGGCGATCCTGGCGGAAGCCGCGGCCGGCCGGCCGGCGCGTGCGGCCCGCCGCGGCGGGCGCGGCGCCCGACGTGCGGGCACGGTCCGGAAGGGCCCCGCGCCGGAGGGAACCTAGGCGCGTCCGACCGGGGCGGCGGCTTTCGCGCCCCGTTCGCGATAGGGTGTCGTGCCGTAGTGCGCCCGGTAACATTTCGAGAAATGCGAGGGCGACGCGAACCCGCAGGCCAGCGCGACGTTGATGACGCTCATGTCCGTCTGCATCAGAAGATTCCGCGCCTTCTGAAGCCTCAGTTCCATGTAATAGCGCTTGGGGCTGCGGTTGAGATAGCGGCGGAAGAGCCGTTCGAGCTGACGGGTCGACATCCCGACCTCTCGGGCCAGGATCGACGGCGATATCGGCTCTTCGATGTTTTCTTCCATCATCTGGATGACCCGGCTCAGCTTCGGGTGGCGAACGCCGATGCGGGTGGGGATCGACAGCCGCTGCGTGTCCTGGTCGGTGCGGATCGAGGTGTAGATCAGCTGGTCGGACACGGCGTTGGCCAGTTCCTCGCCGTGGTCGGTGGCGACAAGCTTCAGAAGAAGGTCGATCGAGGCCGTGCCGCCGGCCGTCGTCATGCGGTTGCCGTCGATGACGAACACGGATTTCGTCAGTTCGACGTCGGGGAACGCCTCGGCAAAGCTCTCCTGGTTTTCCCAGTGGATGGTGGCGCGCTTTCCGTCAAGAAGCCCCGCCGAGGCCAGCGCATGGGCGCCGGTGCACAGGCCCCCGATGGTGACGCCGCGGCGCGCCTCTCGGCGAAGCCAGCTGACGATACCGCGGGTCGTCGATTTCTGGACGTTGATCCCGCCGCAGACCAGAAGGATGTCGTCGCGGGCCAGGGGCTCGAGCCCCATGTCGACGCGAAACACCGACCCGGCCGAGCAGCGCACCTCGTCCCCGCTCTCGCCGGCCAGCACCCAGTCGTAAAGCTGCCGGCCCGACATGCGGTTGGCGATCCGGAGCGGCTCGACGGCGCCGGCGAAGGACAAGAGCGTGAACTCCTCGAGAAGGAGGAAGACGAAGCGCTGGGGTCGCTCCGAATTTTCTGGTCCTTTCATGCCGGGCATCCAGGTTGTGGCCGAGTCGGATCTGATCCCAGAGCGAACCAGCTTTGCGCGGGCGGTTCAAGGCCGTCCGGCGCCCGGCCGGGCCGATTTCCGGTGGCGTCCGGTTTCGCGGCGGCCTATATTCCCTTGCTGTTGACAAGGACTTTCTGGAGCAAAGCGATGACCAAGGGCTGGAGCAAGTCGGACTGGCGGCAGAAACCGCGGGTTCAGATGCCCGATTACGAGGACAAGGAAGCGCTGGCGCGTGTCGAGGCTCGCCTGTCCCAGTATCCGCCGCTGGTCTTTGCCGGCGAGGTGCGCAACCTGAAACGCCGCCTGGGCGAGGCCGCGGCCGGTCGCGCCTTCCTTCTTCAGGGCGGCGACTGCGCCGAAAGCTTTGCCGAATTCAACGCCGACATCATTCGCGACACCTTCAAGGTTCTCTTGCAGATGGCGGTGGTGCTGACCTATGGCGCCAAGGTGCCGGTCGTGAAGGTCGGGCGCATGGCCGGGCAGTTCGCGAAGCCGCGCTCGGCCCCGACCGAGGTCCGCGGCGACGTCGAGCTGCCGTCCTACCGCGGCGACATCATCAACGATCTTGCCTTCGACCCGGACGCCCGCCGCCCGGACCCCGAGCGCATGCTTCAAGCCTATACGCAGGCGGCGGCGTCGCTCAACCTTCTTCGGGCCTTCTCGAAGGGCGGTTTTGCCGACATCCACCGGGTGCATTCCTGGACGCTTGGCTTCTCCGAGGGTGAGAACGCCGAACGTTACCGCGATCTGGCCAACCGCATCGCCGAGGCGCTCGAGTTCATGGCGGCCGCCGGGGTCGATGCCTCGACCAGCCAGAAAATGGCCACGGTCGATTTCTTCACCAGCCACGAGGCGCTTCTTCTCGAGTATGAAGAGGCGCTGTGCCGGATCGACTCGACGACTGGCCTGCCGGTCGCGGGCTCGGGCCACATGATCTGGATCGGGGACCGCACCCGCCAGCCGGACGGCGCCCATGTCGAGTTCTGCCGGGGTGTGCAGAACCCGATCGGCCTGAAGTGCGGCCCGTCGTTGACGACCGAGGATCTGAAGGTCCTCATCCAGAAACTGAACCCCGAGAACGAGCCGGGCCGGCTGACGCTCATCACCCGTTTCGGCGCTGGCAAGGTGGGCGATCACCTGCCGCGGCTCATCCGCGCGGTCGAGGAAGAGGGCGCGAACGTCCTCTGGACCTGCGACCCGATGCACGGGAACACGGTCAAGTCGGCCTCGGGTTTCAAGACCCGTCCGTTCGAGCGGGTGCTGCAGGAAGTGCGCGAGTTCTTCGCCGTCCACAACGCCGAGGGGACGATCCCCGGGGGCGTGCATTTCGAAATGACGGGCAAGGACGTGACCGAATGCACGGGCGGCGTCCGGGCCGTCCGCGACGAGGATCTGTCGGACCGTTATCACACGGCCTGCGACCCGCGCCTCAACGCAAGCCAGGCGCTCGAACTTGCCTTCCTCGTGGCCGAGGAACTTTCGGCGCGGCGTTCGGC
>RFGD01000359.1 GCA_003696705.1 Alphaproteobacteria bacterium
CCGCGGCCGATGCTGAGGCTCAGACTGCGTACCGCCGGCCTGCCGGCGAAGGCCTTGCCCAGTTCATGGACCTCGACGGCTTGCATGTCGGGTTCAGGGCAGCTCGGCATCCACCGGCTGGCCGGGATGCAGCTGCCGCTGTTGCTGCGGCGATATCTCGGCCTCGACGCGATAGACGAGACTGGCGCGCGTATCCTCGGAATAGATGACCGGCGGCGTGAATTCCGGTTCGGCGGCAATGTGGCGGATCCTGGCTTCGATCGGCTCCGTCCGGCCGTCGACGTGCAGCTTCAATGTATTGCCCGGCGCGATGGACGAAAGCCGCGCTTCCGGCACATAGACGATGGCCTTGATGCTGCCGCGCGGCAGCAGCCGAACGACGGCGCGGCCGGGGGCGACCCATTCGCCGGACTCAAAGAAGCAGCGCTCGACGCGCGCGGGCTGGCTTGTGACCTGCCGTTTCTGTTTGATGAGCCAGCGCACCCGGCGGATGCCTTCCTCGGCGGCCTGCAGCGAGGCATCCGCAGCCTTGCGCGCCGCTTCGGCCTGTTCGACGGCGGCCTCGGCCCGATCCAGATCCTCGCGGCTGACAAAGTGTTTCTTCTGCAGGGATTGCAGGCGATCCCGCTCCAGCCGTGCCAGCTTAAGCCCCGCTTCGGCCTCATTGCGCCGGGCCTGCAGTGCTGCGGCCTCGGCCTGCCGTTGTGTCAGTTCGATGGATTCCGGCGCCGCATCCAGCTCGAAGGCCGCAGAGCCAGCCGCAAGCCAGGTCCCTTCATCGGCGCAGGTCTTCAGCCTGCCGGCCACCTCGGCGGCAAGATCCACATAATCCGCTTCCAGATAGCCGTGAATGCCGTCCTCGGCCTGCGGGGAACAGGCGGCGAGCAGCATCAGGAGGGGCAGAAAACGGCGCATCATCCCGATTATGAATCATCGGCTTCCGATTCGCCATGTCCGAGCGGCAGATGCGCCGTATCCAGCCGGCCGATGCTCGCGGCCAACTGCAGCCGGGCCAGCAGCAGTCCGCTCTCGGCCGTGGCCAGCTGGCTGCGCGCGTCGGCCAGCCGGCTTTCGGCATCGAGCAGGTCGACGATGGTCATCAGGCCGACCTCGTAGCTGGTCCGGGCCGCATTGCGTGCCTCCCGGGCGGCCTTCACCGCCCGCTCAAGCGCCTCGGTCCTGGCCCGGGCCGCCTTCAGGCTCAGGGCCGCCTCGCGCGCGGTCAGCACGGCCTCGCGTCTGGCATCCGCAAGCCGGAGTTCGGCCTCGAGTTTCTGTTTCTTCGATTTCCGCAGCTGTGCCCAGGTGCCGCCTCCGGCATAGATCGGCACATCCACCTGGATGCCGATGCGCTGGTCGCGGCGCACGGAGCCGGCGCCGAACAGGCCATCGGTGGTTTTCTCGCGGGTGTACCCGGCCACCAGATCCACCGACGGCAGTGCCGAACCGACCGCCTTGTCCACCTCGCGGTCGGAGAGTTCGAACTGTTTTTCGGCCAGAAGAACGGACAGCGCCTGTTCGCCGGCCCGGCTTTCGATGTCCTGCTGCGGGGCGGGTGCGGGCGCGGGCAGGCGCAGTGGCACATCGGGCCCAATCGCGGTGCCGATCAGCGAGGCCAGCCGGGCCCGGGCCAGCTCATCGGCCTTGCGGGCATCCAGCAGTTCGGCCTCGGTCAGGCTGGCGCG
>RFGD01000060.1 GCA_003696705.1 Alphaproteobacteria bacterium
CTGTCCGAGCTCTGGCTGTTCAACTGAGGCCCAGGAAAGGTCCGGCCCATGACCCTGCAGGCGACACCCTCCCCGATGCGAGCCCCGATGACGGCCGCGGAAAAGCTGCGCGAAGCCGCGGCGATGACGGCGGCGCTGATGAAGCTGTCCATCGGCACCTTCGTGGCGCTGGCCGCGCTCATGGGGATCGTCTCGGCCTCGGGGTCCATGGGCTGGACCGAGGCGCTCCTTTTCGCGCTTGCCGTGCTTGGCGCGTCCGGTGCGGCCGGAGCCTACAACCATTACTACGAGCGCGAGAGCGACCGGCTCATGGCGCGCACCTTCAACCGCCCCTTTGCCTCGGGGCGGCTGAAGCCGGGGGCGGTGTGGCCGGCGTCCTTTCTCGCGCTTCTCGCGGGCTCGCTGTTTCTTGCCCTTGCGGTGGGCGGCGCGCTGGCCGCGCTCTTCGTCCTTCTCGGCGCCATCACCTATGCGCTGGTCTACACCGTCTGGCTCAAGCGTCGTTCGGTGTGGAGCGTGGTCATCGGCGGCGCCTCGGGCAGTTTCGCGCTTCTGGCCGGGGCGGCGGCCAACGCGCCGGACTACGGCCCGGCGGTCGAGCCGGTGCCACTCGTGCTTGCGGCCTGGCAATTTCTGTGGACGCCGCCGCATTTCTGGGCGCTGGCCGCGGCCAAGGGCGCCGACTATCGCCGCGCCGGCATCCCGATGCTGCCCGTCGTCACGCCCCATTCGACCTGGGGGCCGGTGATCTTCGGCCATGTGGCGTGCCTGGTGGCAATCTCGCTCGTGCCGCTCTTCCACGGCTACGGGCCGCTTTACGGGATCGGAGCGGGCGTCGGCGGCGCGTTGTTCCTGCGCGCCTCCTGGCGGCTCATGCGCGACCCCGCCCGGCAGAATGCCATGGCCACCTTCAAGGCCTCGCTCATTCAGTTCGCCGCGCTGGCGCTTGGTCTCTTTGCCGACCGGGGGCTGCAATGGGCGTTCTGAAAGCTGCGCTACTGGCGGTGCTTCTGGCTGCGGCGACGGCGCCCCTTGCGCGGGCCGACGACCTTGCCCGGCGGGCATACGAGGTCAGCCAGGCCGCCATCGGCACCCGCGTTGGCGACCACCGGCTGACCGACATGAACGGCCGGCCGCTGCGGCTCGGAGAGATTACCGACCGGCCGCTCGTGATCTCGCTCGTCTACACCTCCTGCGGCACCGTCTGTCCCGTCGTCAGCGACCATCTCCGCGACGTGGTGCTGGACGCGCGCCGGGCGCTCGGGTCCGAAAGCTTCAACGTTCTGACCTTCGGCTTCGACGCGCGCAACGACAGCCCCGCGAAGCTGCGCGGCTTTGCCGTAAGCCACCGCATCGGAGACGTGCCCCGGTGGTGGGTCGCCTCGGCCGACCCGGCGACGACCGCGGTGCTTCTCCGCGAGCTCGGCTTTTCCTACGAGGACATCGCCGGGGGCTTTCGACATGTGACCCAGACCACGGTGCTCAAGCCGGGTGGCGAGGTCTACCGGCAGGTCTACGGCCAGGACTTCCCGGCCCCGGCATTGATCGAACCGCTGAAGGCGCTCGTGCTGGGCGGGTCGACCCTTGCGGCGCAGCCGGCCGAACTCTGGAAACGGCTGACCTTCCTTTGCACCACCTACGATCCCGCCACCGGGGCCTATCGTTTCGACTACGGGATCTTCTTCGGCATCTTCTTCGGGGCGCTGTCGCTTCTGTTGATGGCGCTCGTGATCCTCCGGCTCTGGCGCGAACGCCGCCGGGCCTTGCGGGCAGGCGAAACCTGAAACGGCGGGGCAGTCCAATGCACAGGCGCACACCGGGGCCGTTCGCACGCGGCTTCGACCGGATCGAACGGGGCCTTGACCGCGCATTCGGGCCCGAATGGAACCCGCTTGCGCAGCTCGGGCCGCTCGGCTGGTTCCTCTTCTGGATCGTCGTCGTCACCGGCGCCTATCTGTTCGCCTTCTTCGACACCGGGCTGACCGAGACCTACGCCTCGATCGAGTGGATCAGCCGCGAGGCGTGGTGGCACGCGGGCGTGGCGCGCAGCCTGCATCGCTACGCCTCGGACCTGATGGTGGTCGTCATGTTCACCCATCTCCTGCGCGAATGGGCGCTCGGCCGGTTCCGCGGCGCGCGCTGGTTCTCGTGGTTCACCGGCGTTCCGGTGATCTGGTTCGTCTACATGTCGGGGATCACGGGCTTCTGGCTGGTGTGGGACCGGCTGGCGCAATATGTCGCCGTCAGGACCACCGAGTTTCTGGACACCCTCGGCATCTTCGGCGAGCCGATCGCGCGCAATTTCCTGTCGCCCGCGCATCTGTCGGACCGCTTCTTCACGCTGATGGTGTTTCTTCACATCGCGATCCCGCTTCTCCTGCTCCTGCTGATGTGGATCCACGTTCAGCGCATCTCGGCCGCCCGCACGCGGCCGCCCCGCGGGCTGGCCGCGATCACACTCGGGGCGCTTGTCGTCAGTGCGCTTGTCGCCCCTGCGCCGCTCAAGGGCCCGGCCGATCTGGCCAGCGTGCCGCAGGCCGTCGGGCTCGACTGGTTCTTTCTTTCGGCCTATCCGCTGATCGAGCGTGCCGCCGCGCCCGTCATCTGGATCGGAGCGGTCGTCGGCACGGTTGCCGTGGCCGCCCTGCCCTGGGCGCCGCCGCGCCCACCCCGCCCGGCGGCGGCCGAGGTCTTTCTCGACCACTGCAACGGCTGCGAGCGCTGCGCCAACGACTGCCCCTACAACGCCATCCGCATGGTGCCGCGCAGCGACGGCGCCCCCTTCGCCTTCGAGGCGCAGGTGCTGGCCGACCGTTGCGTCGCCTGCGGCATCTGCATGGGCGCCTGCCCGTCCTCGTCGCCATTCCGGCGTTCGGGCAATCTGGTCACCGGCATCGACCTGCCCGAGCTGCCCCTGGCCGAGCTTCGGGCCAAGGTGATCCGCGCCGCCGACGAGGCGCCCGCGGGCGTGGACGGGGCGCGGGTGCTGACGCTCTCTTGTGCGCATGGCGCCGGGGCCGAACAGGCCCCGGGACGCGTGGTCCTGCCCTGCGTGGCCATGGCGCCGCCCTCGCTTTTCGACTTCATTCTCTCGCGCGGGCTGGCCGACGGCGTGGTGATCGCCGGTTGCGCCGCGCGCGAGTGCCATGATCGCTTCGGGCGGACCTGGACCGAGGCGCGCATCGCCCGCGCGCGACCCCATGCTGCGCGAACGGGTGCCGCGCAAGCGGCTGCACACCGTCTGGGCGGGCCCGAGCGAGGGGGCGCGGCTCGGGCGCGAGCGCGACGCCTTCGCCCGGCAGCTTGCAGCGATGCCGCCGATGCCCCGGGTGCGACCCATGAGCGATGCCGAGCGCGAAGAGGCGCTGGCGCAATCGAGGAGGGCGGCCGAATGAGCACGACCACCGAACCCGCCATCCGTCTGGCGCTCGGCGGGGCGCTTTCGCTCGGGATTGTCCTTGGGGCGGCGGCGCTCTCGCAATGGCCACGCTGGCAAAGCGTGCCCGAGGACGCGGCGATCGTTCGTCTCAGCCTTCGCCACGGCGGCACGCGCAACTGCCGCGCCGCGAGCGCCGAGGAGCTGGCGCGGCTGCCGGCCAACATGCGCCGCCGCGAGATCTGCGAGCGGCGGCGGCCATCGGTGCATCTGCGCCTCGAGCTCGACCGCCACACGCTGATCGACCGCGAGGTGCCGCCCTCGGGGCTGTGGGGCACCGGACCGTCGCGGCTCTACGCGCGTTTCGAGGTGCCGGCCGGCACCCACCGCCTTGCAAGCTCGGTCGAAGACGAAGGCGACGGGCAGCGCTGGCAGATCGCGCGCGAGGTGCGGATCCAGCCGGGCGAAAACCTCGCGATTGACTTCAGCCCCGAGGCGGGCGGATTCATGTTTCACGAAGGGAGGGGAGCGGATGGCTGAACTTCGCGAAGGGAGCCGGGAGAATGGCTGAGCTTGTCTGGCGTGAAGAGTTCTCGGTCGGCGATCCCGCCGTCGATCACGAGCACCGCGAGTTGATCGATCTTGTCAACGCCGCGCTCGGGCGCATTGCCGCCGGCGCCCCGGCGGACGAGATCGATGCGGCGTTCGGCGATCTTCTGGCCGCCGTTTCGGGGCATTTCGCCCACGAGGAGCGGCAGATGCAGCGCGGAGGCTATGCCGCCTATCCCGAGCACAGGGCCGACCACGAACGCCTGATCGACCGGCTGCGGGACCTGATGGACGAGGCCCACGAAGACCCCGCGGCGGCCGCCGAAGCGCTGGTGCCGGCGCTCGAGGAATGGTTCAGCGGGCATTTCGCGACCCATGACGCGCGTCTGCACGGCGCGCTTGGACCGCACGAGCACTGACAACGGCCGGAGGTGCTGCGCGAGGTGCCGCGCGCCGGGCCGCCTTCAGGTGGAAGCGGGCCAGCGCGCCTCGAGACGCGCGCCCGCGAACCGGTCAGGGGCGCGGGCCTGTGCCGCGCGGTCGAGAAGGCAGAGCGCCGTCGACAGGCCATCGGCCACCGCGGCCCGCGGCGCAGAGACCGCGACCTTGCGCCAGGCCGCACGCACCGCGCCCCGGCGCGGATCAAGGATGTGGCCGATCCTCCCGGCCGGATCGAGCACCGTCCCGAACGGCTCGGAAGTGGCGAGCGCCCTGCCCCTCAGCCGCAGTGTCGAGGTGCCAAGCCGCACCGGCCAGCCTCCGCCCAGCGCCCCGTCGTCGCCAAGGGCCCGCAACTCGCCGGTGTCGACCAGCACGCCGGCGAAACCGTGGGCGGCCAGCGCATCGGCCGCCCGGTCGGCCGCCCAGCCCTGCGCGATGCCGTTCAGGGTCAGCGCCATGCCCGGCGCCAGCCGGATCATGCGCCGCCCGAGCTCGACACGCCGCCACCCGGCGCGGGCAAGTGCGGCGCCGGCGTCGCCACCGCCGGCCAGCGCCGCGAAAAGCGGCTGGACCGAGGGATCGAAGGCGCCGGCCGTGGCCGCGTGCAGGACGTCGGCGAGCGCCAGAAGCCCGGCGAGCGTCGGCGAGGGGTTGGCAACCACGCCGGTGCGGTTGAGGCGAACCAGCTCGGAGTCGCGCCGGAACAGGCTTGCGGCCCGCTCGACGCGCGCGATTTCCCGCAGGGCGGCGCGAAGGGCGCGGCGCGCCCGATCCGCATCGGCGCCCCTGAGGCGGATCATGGCCTCGGCACCGAAGACGCGGCTGCGCCAGACGGTTTCCGGGACCGCCGGGCCCAGGCCAAGCGCGCCGCCCAGGGCGGTCAGCGATGCGGCGACGAGGAATCGGCGGCGGTTGAGGGTCATGACGGCGCACCTCCTGCCCGCGGCGCGGCCCCCCGCCGCGGGCGCGGCGACCGCGGCGCCCCCTTTCGCGGCACCGCGCACACGCCGCTTGAGCACCACGCAGGTCTCGGGGTCGTGGTAGATCATCTGGCACCGCAGGCACAGAAGACATTCGTTGGGGTTGATCCGTCCGATCGGGTCGATGGCGCCCGCCGTGCAGCGCTGCTCGCAGAGCCGGCACTCGCGCCCGCATTGCGGCCGCCGGTCGAGCCAGTCGAAGATCCTGAGCCGCGCCGGAATCGCGAGCCCCGCCCCAAGCGGGCAGAGATAGCGGCAATAGAACCGCGCGATGAACAGCCCCGCCACGAGAAGCGCCAGGACGAAAAGCACGAAAGGCCAGGCGCGCAGCATCCGCATGGTGATCGCGGTCTTGAAGGGCTCGATCTCGGCCAGGACCAGCGCCCGTTCCATCGAGTAGAAGCTCATCGCGATGATCGCGACGAAGGCGGTGTACTTGATGAGCCAAAGCCGCTCGTGAACCGGGTGGGGCACGGCGATCTGCCGGATGCCGAAGCGACGCGCGGCGATGTTCACCAGCTCCTGAAGCGCGCCAAAGGGGCACAGCCAGCCGCAATAGACCCCCCTCCCCCAGAACAACAGGCCCAGCGCCACGAAGGACCAGAGCACGAAGATCACCGGCTCGATGAGGAAGGTCTCCCACCGGAAGCCCGAGAGAAGCGCGTTGAGGAAGGCGGCGACCTGCACCACGGAAAGCTGTCCCCCGACCCAGAGCCCGAGCCAGAGGAAAGTCACCGCCAGGAACGCCGCGCGCAGCCCCAGCCACAGCCGCTTGTGGCGCACGAGCACCGTCTGGAAGAGAAGGATGAGAAACTGCGCCACGAGCTGCACGCCGACGCCGACCACCTCGAGCCGCCGACGCTGCCACGCCTCTTCCCAACTGGCGGGCGGCGGCGCGGCCGGCGCGACAAGGAAGGCCGCCGGCAGCGCGTAAGGGACCGCAAGGCGCGCGGTCACCGTGTCGCCGTCACGGGCGGGCCGGGCGATGCCGAGCTCGACCGTAAAGGGACGCGCCGGATCGAAGCCCTCGGCCGGCAGGCGAAACAGGCTGATCTGTTCGAGCGGGGGCGCGCCCGGGACCGCCAGCCGGTCGACGGAGAGGAAGCCCTCGGCCGTGGGGTGGAGGGCCGTGCCGTCCTGACGGATGGCAAGGGTGTCGAATTCCCCCCGGCGCCGCCAGCGGGTACCGCGGTGCCCGACCAGCCCCGACGAGGCGACCATCAGCACCGACTGCCCCGGCGGCAGCTCGGCCAAGACCCGCGCATAAAGATGTTCGCCCAGAAGGTTGCGGCCGATGGTGGGCGGATCCACCAGGGCTACGTGAAGCCGGATGTAGTCGCCCTCGCCCTCGGGCGGCGGCACGAGCGCGCCGGCCATCTGCGCGCGCGCGTCGGCAAGCGACAGCGCGCCCGAAGCGATCGCACCGAGCGCCTCGAGCTCGGCCCAGTCCGCGGGACGGTAGGCCGTCCGGTCGATCCCGGCGCCCGGGATCGCACCCGCAGCCTCGGCCAGAAGACGGGCGGTGCGCAACACGGCATCGCGCATCACGCCGCTTGTCACGCTTGCGCGCGCGATGGTCGGCGGCAGGGCGTTGTCGGCCCCGATCGGCCGGCCGAGATCGAGCCCGACGAAGCCTTCCGTGAAGCGCGCAAGATCGGCGTCCGAGAGGCCGAGCGTCAGGACCGGCTCGGCGTGCGAGGCCAGTCGCACGGCAAGGATGCGGCCCCGCTGTTCACCCTGCACGCCGACCGCGACCACCAGATCGATCGGCCGGCCGGAGTAGCCGGTCGAGCGCAGGAGTTCCCAGCTCGAGCCGATCACGGCAAGGACCGCCTGCCCCCGGTCGACAACCCGCCAGAGCGGCACCGGTTCGTCGCGCCGCTCGAGCTTCGCTTCGCCGTCCTGCACCAACTGCGCGCCCAGCGCCGCAGCGATCTCCTCCGTGACCAGGGCCGCGCGCGTTTCGATCCCGGCCGAGGGGCGCGCGAGTTCGGGCGCAGCCAGGGCGGGCCGGGCCGGCGCGCCGAGAAGGACGAGGGCGCCAAGGATAATGGCGCCAACGGCCGCAAAGCAGACCGAGACGGCGGTCATGCTCTGGGCGACGAAGCGTGCGGGCAGCCATGCGCGGTTTCCGGACATGCCTGCAATCTGCCCCAACGAACGCGCGCGTCGATTGATGGAAGTCAAGCGCGGGTCCAGGGACCCGCGTTACGAGTCGTGGCGGGCTTCTCCCTTGAAGTTCCGGCGAAAAGGAGACCGACATGATCAGCATACCAACCACGCGGACGCTCGGCGGTGCGCTGGCCGCGGCGCTCGTGCTGGGCCTCGGCGCAGGCGGTGCCCTGGCGCAGAACGCGCCGAAGGAACACGCCAGCACCCCGGGTGCCGCCTATGAGCCGAGCCTCAACACGCTCGCACAGATCGGCGTCGAGCTTCCCGGCCGCAAGCCGGGCGATCCGGTGATGACGCCGGCCGAATACAACCGCGCCAACACCATCTATTTCGAACGCTGCGCGGGCTGTCACGGCGTGCTGCGCAAGGGCGCGACCGGCAAGCCGCTCACCCCCGACATCACCCGCGAACTCGGCTACGAGCACCTGAAGGACTTCATTACCTATGGCTCTCCGGCGGGGATGCCGAACTGGGGCACCTCGGGCGAGCTGACCGACGAGGAAGTGGACATGATGGCCCGCTACCCCCTTCTCGATCCGGCCGCGCCGCCCGAATGGGGGATGCCCGAGATGCGGGCGAGCTGGAAGGTGATCGTCCCGCCCGAGAAGCGGCCGACGAAGAAGATGAACGACATCGACATCGACAATCTCTTCTCGGTGACCCTGCGCGACGCGGGTCAGGTCGCGCTGATCGACGGCGGCACGTACGAGATCAAGGCGGTGATCGACACGGGCTATGCCGTGCACATCAGCCGGCTTTCGGCCTCGGGGCGCTACCTTTTCACCATCGGTCGCGACGCCAAGGTCACGATGATCGATCTGTGGATGGACCCGCCCGCCACCGTCGCCGAGGTCAAGATCGGCACCGAGGCGCGGTCGGTCGAGACCTCGAAGATGAAGAGCTGGGAAGACAAGTATGCCATCGCCGGCGCCTACTGGCCGCCGCAATGGGTCATCATGGATGGCGAGACGCTCGAGCCGCTCAAGATCAAGTCCACCCGCGGCATGATCTATGACGAGCAGACCTACCATCCCGAGCCGCGCGTGGCCTCGATCGTCGCGTCGCATTTCCGGCCGGAATTCGTGGCCAACGTCAAGGAGACCGGCAAGACCTTGATGATCGACTACACCGACCTGAAGAACCTCAGGATCACCGAGATCGAGACCGAGCGCTTCCTGCATGACGGCGGCTTCAATTCGACCGGGCGCTATTTCCTCGTCGCGGCCAACGCGCGCGGCAAGGTCGCGGTGATCGACACGAAGGAGGACAAGCTCGTCGCCCTGGTCGAGACCGGCGGGCAGACCCCGCACCCCGGCCGCGGCGCCAACTTCGTGCACCCGGTCTATGGGCCGGTCTGGGCGACCTCGCACCTTGGCGACGAGAGCGTGACGCTCATCGGTACCGACCCCGAGGGGCATCCCGACAACGCCTGGAAGGTGGTGCAGACGCTCTATGGCCTTGGCGGCGGCTCGCTCTTCGTGAAGACGCATCCGAAGTCCCATCACCTCTACGTCGATGCCCCGCTCAACCCCGACCCGGAGGTTTCGGGCTCGGTCGCGGCCTTCCGCATCGAGGACATGACGCAGGAAGAGCCCGAATACACGGTGCTGCCGATTGCCGAATGGGCCGGCATCGCCGAGGGTCAGCCGCGCGTCGTGCAGGGCGAGTTCAACCGCGAGGGCACCGAGATCTGGTTCTCGGTCTGGAACGCGTCCGACAAGGAATCGGCCATCGTGGTGGTCGATGACAAGACGCTGACGCTGAAGAAGGTGATCAAGGATCCGCGCCTGATCACGCCGACGGGCAAGTTCAACGTCTACAACACCCGCCACGACGTCTACTGACGCCTGAGCGGCACCGGGGGCCCGTCGTCGACCGGCCCCCGGCACCCAGAAACATCCATCAGCGGGAGGCAAGAGGAGCATGTCCGGGCAGAAAGGAAAGACAGGCGATGTGCATCTGGTCGGCGCCGGTCCCGGGGATCCCGAGCTCTTGACGCTCAGGGCTGCAAGGCTCATCGCGGGCGCCGACGCGGTGGTGCATGACCGCCTCGTCTCGGCCGAGGTGCTTGCGCTTGCCCCGCCGCGGGCGCGGATGATCCCGGTCGGCAAGGCCGCGGGCCATCACAGCGTCCCACAGGAACGGATCAACGAAATTCTCGCCGAGCTCGCCCTCGAGGGCCTCGATGTGGTGCGGCTCAAGGGGGGCGATCCCTTCCTCTTCGGGCGGGGATCGGAAGAAGCGGCCTATCTGCGCGCACGCGGCATCGCGGTGGACGTCTGCCCCGGCATCACGTCGGCACAGGGCGCAGCGGCCGAAACCGGCGTGCCGCTCACCCACCGGGGGCTTGCCACGGGCGTCCACTACGTCACCGGCCATCGACAGGGCGGGGCGCCGCTCGATCTCGACTGGCAGGGCCTGGCCGATCGCATGACGACGCTGGTCGTCTACATGGGCGCGGCCAACATCGCCGAGATCGCGTTTCATCTGATGGCCGCCGGCCGGCCGGGCGCGACGCCCGTGCTGGCGGTCAGCGGCGCGACCACCCGGGCAGGGCGGCGCCACCGCTCGCGGCTCGATCGCATCGGGCTGGAGATGCGCCTCGACCCCCTGCCCTCGCCGGTGCTCTTCATCATCGGCGAGGTGGTCCGGCTGGCCGAAGCGGCGGGCGACGGGGCAATGGCGCAACTTGCCGATGCCGCCATCGCCGGGGCGGCGGCGCCCGCCGTCGCGGCGCGCAGCGAGGGATGACGGCATGGGCGCGATGACCAAGGCCCTGGCGCTCGCCGCGGCGACCGTGGCGATGGCGGCGTCCCGCGCAGCGGCGGGTGACGGCTTCGACGTCGAGCGGCTGGTGCGCCAGGATTGCGGCGCCTGCCACGGCATGACGCTCAAGGGCGGGCTCGGCCCGGCGATCACCCCCGAGGCCGTCGCCCGCTACGACGACGAGACGCTGGCGACCATCATCCTCGACGGGGTGCCAGGCACGCCGATGCCGCCGTGGCGGCCCCTCCTGGCGCCCGGGCAGGTGGAACCGATTGTCCGGTTTCTGAGAACGGGAGACGCGGAATGAAACGCAGGGACTTTCTGGCCGCTGGCGCGCTGGCCGCGGCGCCGCTCACCGCCCCGCTTGCCGTGCCGGCCGCGCGCGCCGAGGCCTGCAGCCGGCGCGCCACCGGCGGGCTTGGCGTGGTGATCGAGCGGGCCTCGGGATCGGTCCTGATCGTGGACCGGATCGCCCGCAGCGCTTGCCCGCGTGGAGGGGCTTGGCGATCTCTCGCACGCCTCGACGGTGTTTTCGCCCGACGAGCGCTTTGCCTTCATCTTCGGCCGCGACGGCGGGCTGACCAAGCTCGACATGATCGGTGCCCGCATCGCCGCGCGGGTCGTCCAGGCGGGCAATGCGATCGGCGGCGCGATTTCCGATGACGGCCGCCTCGTGGCGGTGTCGAACTACGAGCCGGGCGGCGTGCGCGTCTTCGATGCCGACACGCTCGAACTGGTCGCCGACATCCCGGCAGGTTCGAAGACCGTCGGCCTTGTCGACGCGCCGGGACGGCGGTTCGTCTTCTCGCTCTGGGACGCCGGCGAGACATGGATCGCCGATTTCGCGCGGCCCGGCGCTCCCGTCATCACCCGTATCCGTGGCGTCGGCGACCGGCCCTATGACGGGCTCATCTCGGGCAACGGGCGCTACTACATCGCCGGGCTTTTCGGCGAGGACCACCTGAGCCTTGTCGACCTCTGGGCCGAGGCGCCCGCCGCGCGGCCGATCCTGCCGGGCTACGCCGCCCATGACGAGAAGCTGCCGGTCTACAAGATGCCCCACCTCGAGGGCTGGGCCTTCACCGGGGACGCCTTCGTCCTGCCGGCGGTCGGGTTGCACGAGGTGCTATGGGTCGATGCGCGCGGCTTCGCGCCCCTTGGCACGACCCGGACCCACGGCCAGCCGGTCTTCGCCATGGCCCGCCCGGACGGCCGGCAGGTGTGGGTGAACTTCGCCCATCCGCTCAATGACGTGGTGCAGGTGATCGACACGGCCAGCCGCGAGGTGATCCGCACCATCCCCACGGGGCCGGCGACGCTGCACATGGAATTCGCGCCGCGCGGGCACGAGGTCTGGATCTCGGTCCGTGACGAGGACCGGATCAAGGTCTTCGACTGCCAGGATTTCGCGCGACTGGCCGAGATCGAGGCGCAAAGCCCCTCGGGCATCTTCTTCACCGCGCGCGCCCACAGGATCGGACTCTAGCCCATGCCCGAGCGACTGAATCCCATCGACGTCCGCCTGATCGACGGCAACCAGCGGGACTTCCCGCTTGCCGAGCGTCCGTTCGCGCTCATCGGCGCCGAGCTTGGCCTTGCCGAGGCAGAGGTGCTCGCGCGGTTGCGCCGGCTTCGCGGCAACGGGCAGATAACGCGCGTGGGCGCGACGATCGCGCCCAACACGATCGCCGCCAGCAGCCTGGTCGCCATGCGCATCCCCGACGGGCGCATCGACGAGGTGGCGACGCTTGTCACCGCCGAGAACGGCGTCAACCACGCCTATCTGCGCGAGCACGAGCTGAACTTCTGGTTCGTGCTGACCGGGCCGGACGAGGCCTATCTGAAGGCCGCGCTCGGGCGCATCCGCCGCAAGAGCGGGCTTCGCGCCCTCGATCTTCGGCTCAGACGGGCATTCAACGTCGATCTGGGCTTCTCACTCTCGGGCGGTGCCGCGCCGCCGCCGCCACCGCGCGCGCCGCGGCGAGAGCTCCTTGTGCCCGACGACCGGCCGCTTCTCCAGAGACTGAGCGAGGGGCTCGACCTCAACCCCGACCCCTGGGGAACCCTGGCCGAGCGGCTGGGCCGCCCACGCGCCGAGGTGATGGCGCGGGTACGAACCCTTTCGGAGGCCGGCATCATCGGGCGGCTCGGCATCATCGTCCGCCACCGCAGCCTCGGGTGGACGGCGAACGCTATGGTGGTCTGGGACCTGACGCCCCGGCGCATCGACCGCGCCGGCCCCGCCCTTGCGGCCACGCCCGGCATCACGCTCTGTTACGAGCGCCGACCGGCACCCGGCTGGCCCTACAGGCTCTACACGATGATCCACGCCCGCAGCCGGCGCGAGGCGCTGGCCACGCTCGATGCGGCGGCGACCGTGCACGGGCTTCGGGACGTCCCGCGGGAGGTGCTCTTCTCGGTGCGGTGTTTCAAGCAACGCGGCGCGCTCATCGACGCGGGCGCCGCGGCAAACGTCCCCGGCCGGCAATGAGAGGAGACACACGCATGGACATCGACGCGCTCGACCGGGCGATCCTCAACCGCCTTCACGAGGATCTGCCGCTGGTGCCGCGGCCCTTCGCGGCGGTGGCCGCCGAGCTCGGCACCGACGAGGCCGAGCTTCTCGCGCGGCTCGCACGGCTGCGCGCGGGGGGCATCATCACGCGCTTCGGTCCCTTCTTCGACGCCGAGGCGCTTGGCGGCGCCTTCTGCCTTTGCGCGATGGCGGTGCCGCCCGAGCGGTTCGAGGAGGTCATGACCCGGGTCAATGCGCACCCGGAGGTGGCCCACAACTATGAGCGCGACCACAGCCTCAACATGTGGTTCGTGCTGGCCACCGAGACGCGCGAGGAGATCGACGCCGTGGCAGACAGGATCGAGGAGGAGACGGGGCTCGACGTGTTCCGCTTTCCCAAACTGCGCGAGTTCTTCATCGGCTTCAGGGTGGCGGCATGAGACTTGACGCAACGGACCGCGCGCTGATCGCCGAAACCCAGGCGGGCCTGCCGCTGGTGCCGGCGCCCTTCGCCGAAGTGGCCGAACGGCTCGGCCTGTCCGAGGACGAGGTGATCCGCCGCATGGGCGCGATGCGCGCTGCCGGCGTGATCCGCCGTATCGCCGCCGCCCCCAATCACTATGCGCTCGGGCTCGGCTTCAACGGCATGACCGTGTGGGACGTGGCCGACGAGCGGGCCGAGGAGCTGGGCGCACAGGTCGGCGCCCTTGACTTCGTCTCGCACTGTTACCTGCGTCCGCGCGCCCTGCCCCACTGGCCCTACAACCTGTTTGCCATGGTGCACGGCACGAGCCGCGCAGAGGTGGACGAGAAGCGCGCCACGATCCGCGCCCTTCTCGGCCCCGCTTCCGCCGCCGACGAGATGCTTCTGTCCCGCCGCATCCTCAAGAAAACCGGCCTCAGACTGGCGCGAAAGGAGTGACCCGATGTTCCGCCTGAGCGACACCATGCGCCAGATCAGCACCCCCACCCCGGTGCGCAGCCGCGCGGCCGGCCGGCCCGTCAGGCCGGTGGTGATCTGGAACCTCACCCGCCGCTGCAACCTGCGTTGCCGGCACTGCTACAC
>RFGD01000360.1 GCA_003696705.1 Alphaproteobacteria bacterium
TACTACGGGCCGGCGGTTGCCGACATCATGAAGACGCTGTCGTTGAACCCGCGCCATTTCGGGGCGCTGGCGGGGCTCGGGCTCATTCTCGAAGAGACGGGCGACACCGAGGGGGCGCTGGCGGCCTATCGCCGCGCCCTGGCCCTGCATCCCCATCGGCCCGACGTGCGCGAGGCGATCGAGCGGCTTGAAAAGGCAGCGGGCGGGCAGGAACTCTAGGTCAGGGCGGAAAAATGAACGCCGACGCGCGGATCACGGCGGTCCTGGGGCCGACGAACACGGGGAAGACGCATTATGCGATCGAGCGGATGCTGGCCCATCGCACAGGGGTGATCGGCCTGCCGCTGCGCCTGTTGGCGCGCGAGGTCTATGACCGGATCGTGAAGGCGCGCGGGCCTTCGGTCGTCGCCCTGGTCACCGGCGAAGAGCGCATCGTCCCCGAGCGTGCCCGGTACTGGGTCGCCACGGTCGAGGCCATGCCGGTCGGCATTGGCGCGGATTTCCTGGCCGTCGACGAGGTCCAGCTTGCCGCCGATCCCGAGCGCGGGCACGTCTTCACAGATCGGCTCTTGCACGCGCGCGGCCAGCTCGAGACGATGTTTCTGGGCGCCGAGACGATGCGCAGCGCCATCCAGGGGCTTGTGCCGGGCGTGCGCTTCATGGGACGTGATCGCTTCTCGACGCTGACCTATACCGGCGGCCGCAAGATCAGCCGGCTGCGCCCGCGGTCGGCCGTCGTCGGCTTCTCGGTCGAGAATGTCTATGCGATTGCCGAACTCATACGGCGCCAGAAGGGCGGTGCCGCGGTCGTCATGGGGGCCCTTTCGCCGCGGACGCGGAATGCCCAGGTGGCGCTCTACCAGAACGGCGATGTCGACTACATGGTCGCGACCGATGCCATCGGCATGGGGCTCAATCTTGACATCAGTCATGTGGCCTTCTCGTCGGTGACCAAGTTCGACGGGCGCCGGATGCGTCAGTTGACCCCGCCCGAACTTGCCCAGATTGCCGGCCGGGCGGGGCGGCACATGACGCCCGGAACCTTCGGCGTCACGGGCGAGGCGCGCGAACTCGACCCCGAAGAGGTCGAGGCGATCGAATCCAGCCGTTTCGCGCCGGTCCGAAGGTTGCAGTGGCGAAACCACCGCCTCGACTTCGGGTCGGCGGCCCGGCTTGTCGCCTCGCTCGAGGCCGAGACCGAGAACATGTGGCTTGCGCGGGCGCGCGATGCCGACGACCTGAAGGCGCTCAAGGCGCTTGCCGACGATGCCGACATTGCCGGCCGGCTTCAGGGGCCGGCGGATGTCCGGCTTCTCTGGGACGTCTGCCGGGTTCCGGACTTCCGCGGCATCTCGCCCGCCGAACACGCGTCCCTTCTGGGCCAGATCTTCCGCTTCCTTCACGGTGGCGGACCGGTGCCCGATGACTGGCTTGCCGCGCAGGTGCGGCGCATCGACCGCGTCGACGGCGGGATCGACATGCTGTCGCGGCGCCTCGCCTTCATCCGCACATGGACCTATGTTGCGCAACGAAACGGGTGGGTTGACGACGCACCCCATTGGCGCGGCGAGACGCGCGCGGTAGAAGACCGACTGTCGGACGCGCTTCACGAGCGGCTGACGCAGCGTTTCGTGGACCGGCGCACCAGTGTGCTCATGCGCCGGTTGAAGCAGAAGGAGAGCCTTGTGGCTGACGTGAACGAGAACGGCGAGGTGACGGTCGAGGGCCAGTTCATCGGCCGGATCGAGGGATTCCGCTTTCGCCAGGACGAGACATCGACGCCGGACGAGGCGCGCGCCGTGCGGCAGGCCAGCCTGGCGGCGCTGAAGCCGCGCTTCGTGCTCATGGCCGACCGGCTTTACAACGCCTCGGACACCGAGTTCGACATCACCGAGCAGGGCGGGCTCATGTGGGGCGACACGGCGGTCGGCAAGCTCAGGCGCGGCCCCGAGATCCTGCGTCCCGACGTCGACGTCTTCGTTGACGAGATTGCCGGACCGGACGTGGCGGAAAAGGTCCGCCGCCGGCTTGGCCATTTCGTCGAACGTCGGATTGCGGCCCTGTTCGAACCGCTTCTGGCGCTTTCGGGGGACGAGACGCTTTCCGGTGCCACGCGCGGATTTGCCTTTCGCCTGACCGAGGCGCTTGGCATCCTTCCCCGTGCCGAGGTTGTGGCCGAGGTCAAGGCGCTTGACCAGGAAGCCCGGGGCGCGCTGCGCAAGCACGGCGTGCGTTTCGGCCAGTTCACGGTCTTCATGCCGGCCCTTCTGAAGCCCAAGCCGACGCGACTTCGGCTGGTCCTCTGGTCGCTCTGGAACGAACTTGACGAGTTCCCCGAGGCGCCGCCGCCGGGGCTGGTCACCATTCCCGCCGTCGCCGGCGTCTCGGAAGAGGTGTATCGGCTTGGGGGATACCGGCTGGCCGGCAGCCGCGCCATTCGCATCGACATGCTCGAGCGGCTGGCCGACATGATCCGACCGCTCGACGCACGCGCCGGGTTCGAGGCGACAGCGGACATGCTCTCGATCACCGGGCTGACGCTTGAACAGTTTGCCGACCTGATGGAAGGGCTCGGCTACAGCGCGACGCGCGGTGAACGGCCCAAGGCCCGGCCCGCGTCCACGCCCGAGCACGCCACCACCACCGCCGCTGAGGGGGAGGGCGCCCCCGAAGCCACATCCGAAGCCACGCCCGAAGCGGGAGCCGGACACGAAGCGGCGGCGGCCGGCGGGGCGTCCGAAGCCGATACCGGGGCGCGCGCCGAAGGGGCCGGGGATCCGGACGCGGCGCCAGCGATCGAAGGCGAGGCCGCGGACACCGCGGCCCCGGCCGAGGCGGTCGGCGCCGACATCGAGGTCTTCTATACGTTCGTGCGCAAGCCCCGCCCGCGGCGGGACGGCCGCGCGCCGGGCAAGGGCGCAAAGGCCCGGCCGAAGAAGGCGCACCGTGGCGATCGGTCGCACGCCGGCGGCAAGGGCAAGGGCAAGCCCGGGCCGGGTCGCAAGCCCGGCGATCGCGGCGGGAAGGACCGGATCGACCCCGACAACCCGTTTGCCCAGGCGCTGATGGGGCTGAAGCTGAAGGAGTAGGATGGCCACCAGCGCGACGGACCGGCAGGCGCTTCGGATCGACAAATGGCTTTGGCATGCGCGCTTCTTCAGGACGCGCCGACTGGCCGCCGAGGTCGTCGCCGCCGGCCGGGTGCGTGTCAACGGCGTGCATGCGACGCGCGCGTCGCGTCTTGTCGGACCCGGCGACACGCTGACCTTCCCGCAGGGGCGGCGCATCCGCGTCATCCGGGTGCTGGCGGTCGCCGCGCGCCGCGGCCCGGCGGCCGAGGCGGCCCTCCTGTTCGAGGATCTGGATCCGTTGCCGCCGAAATCGGCGCTTGAATGATTGGCCGGGGCGCAATAGGTAGCCGCAAGGATACTTCGCGACCAAGGACGCTCATGGCATGACCTACGTCGTCACCGAGAACTGCATCGCCTGCAAGTACACGGACTGTGTCGAAGTCTGCCCCGTGGACTGCTTCTATGAAGGCGAGAACATGCTCGTCATTCACCCCGACGAGTGCATCGACTGTGGCGTCTGCGAGCCGGAATGCCCCGCCGACGCCATCCGTCCCGATACCGAGCCGGGGATGGAGACGTGGGTCGAGTTCAACCGCAAATACGCCGAACTCTGGCCGGTGATCCTGTCCAAGAAGGACCCGCTGCCGGATGCCGAACAACACGACGGCGAAGACGGCAAGCTCGAGAAATACTTCTCCGAGAAGCCGGGCGAAGGCGGCTGAGCGGAGAAACGCCGCATCCTTGTCGGCAAATTGGGCCGATTGCTGCCAATTCCGGGCCCGGACGGCGTGCCTGCACTGGAAAAGTGCGGGTGATTCTGCTATATGAGAAGCACAACTGAAATAGCGCCGTCCATGCCATCCGCAGTGCTGCTCGCCTGCGAATGGCTATTCTGACGCCAGAATGAACGTCCCTCTCCCTCGGATCTGCCGAGGGGCAAGGGGCTTGACGGCGCGAAGGAAGGAAGAACGACCGAATGAGCAAGTCCAAGAAGCCCGAGTTCCGCCCGAACGAATACGTGGTGTACCCGGCCCATGGCGTCGGGAAGATCATGTCGATCGAAGAGCAGGAAGTCGCCGGAATCACGCTCGAACTGTTCGTCATCTCGTTCGAGAAGGACAAGATGACGCTGCGGGTGCCGACGCATCGGGCAACCGAAGTTGGAATGCGGGGCCTGTCGAGCCCGGATGTCGTTTCCAAGGCGCTCGAGACGCTGAAGGGCCGCGCGCGCACCAAGCGCGCCATGTGGTCGCGTCGGGCGCAGGAATATGAGCAGAAGATCAATTCGGGCGATCTCATCTCGATCGCCGAGGTCGTGCGCGACCTGCACCGCGCCGACGACCAGCGCGAGCAGAGCTATTCCGAACGTCAGCTTTACGAAGCCGCGCTCGAACGCCTGACGCGCGAGGTGGCCGCGGTTTCGGGCATCGACGAAGCCAACGCCCAGAAGAAGGTTGACGAGGTTCTGACCTCTCGCGCCGCCTGATCGGGCAAGGCCGCAGGGCCGGATTTTTCAGGACGCCGTCCCGGCACCGTTGGGGCGGCGTCCTCGCGTTTCGGATACACCGGCCCGGCGCGCCGTCAGGTCGCGATCCGCGCCCTCTCAGGACAGTGTCACCGCCAGGGCGCAGAGGGCGGCAAGTTCGGCCAGTTGTTGCACCGCGCCAAGGATGTCGCCGGTCTGTCCGCCAATTCGCCGCTGTGCGATCGCCGCCATGATCGCGGCCGCGATGGCCGCCGCCAGCGTCGCGGCGATGCCATGTCCCGCAAGGGCAAGGATCGCGACCCCCGCGCCGACGCCGACGGCCAGGGCCGCTGCGGGCCGCGCAGGCCGGCCCACCCCATGTGACAGTCCTTCGCCGCGCGCATTTGGCAGAAGCGATTGAACCGGCGCCATCATCGATCGGGAAAGGGCGGCGGCCGCGATGGTCGGCCAGAACAGCCCGGCGTGCTCGGCGATGGCCACCAGCGCCGACCAGCGTCCGAGGAGCACGACCACAAGCGCGAGCACGCCGAACGTGCCGATGTGGCTGTCCTTCATGATCTCGAGCCGCCGTGCCCGGTCCCAGCCACCTCCCAGCCCGTCGGCCGTGTCCGCAAGGCCGTCTTCGTGCAGCGCGCCCGTCGAAAGGGCCTGCGCGGCAATGACGCCGAGGGCGGCGAGCGCAAGCGGCGCGCCGACGAAGATCCCAAGCGCACCGACAGCGCCGGAAACCGCGCCGACGGCAACGCCGGCAAGGGGATAGGCCCATGCCGCATCGGGCCGCATGCGGCGCGGGCGGACGGGGAAGCGGGCCAGAAGGGCAAGGGCCGACAGGATATCCTCGACCGGGTCGATCTCGATGTCGGAAACGCGCATTGTCGTGCCCCTTCTGTCCCTTGCCATCGGACAGACAGTCGCTAAAGACGAGCTGAATGACAATGCGCGGAGCGAAGCGATGACCGAAACGCCGATCAGAAGTCTGGACGAGGTGCGCGACATCCTTGCCAGCCTGCCGGATGCCGATGCCGATGCGGCCCGCGCGGCCGCCGCCCGGAATGCCCAGCTGACGAAACCGCCGGGGGCGCTCGGCCGGCTCGAGGATCTGGCCATCTGGTTTGCCGGCTGGCGCGGCACGGACCGGCCGAGGCTGGAGGCGCCGCAGATCATCGTCTTTGCCGGCAATCACGGCGTGACGCGCCAGGGCGTTTCGGCGTTCCCCGCCGAGGTCACGGCGCAGATGGTTCTGAACTTCGAGGCTGGCGGGGCGGCCATCAACCAGCTTGCCGGGGCCTTCGGCGCCAGCCTCGATGTCATCGCGCTCGACCTTGACCGTCCGACCGCCGATTTCACGGAGGGTCCGGCGATGACCGAGGACGAGGTGGCCGAAGCCCTTTCGGCGGGCTGGGCGGCGGTCGATCCCGGCGCGGATCTTCTTGTCGTGGGCGAAATGGGGATCGGCAACACGACGGCGGCGGCGGCGCTGTCCATGGCGCTTTTCGGGGGCCAGCCGGCCGACTGGACGGGGCGCGGCACGGGCGTCGATGCGGCGGGGCTTGCGAAAAAGACCGACGTCGTTGCGCGCGGCCTTGCCGCGAACCCCGAGGCCCGAGACGACCCGCTCGAGGCGCTTCGCCGGCTTGGGGGACGAGAGCTTGCGGCGATGGCGGGCGCGATCCTGCGCGCGCGCACCGAACGCATTCCGGTCATCCTGGACGGTTTCATCTGCACCGCGGCGGCCGCCGTGCTCGAGAAGGCGTCGCCCGGCGCGCTCGATCACGCGGTGGCGGGCCATCTCTCGGCCGAGGGCGGGCACCGGCGCCTCCTCGACCATCTTGGCAAGGATCCCCTTCTGGCCCTTGACCTTCGCCTTGGCGAGGGGTCGGGCGCGGCCCTTGCCATCGGTGTGCTGCGCGGGGCGCTGGCCTGCCATTCGGGCATGGCCACCTTCGCCGAGGCGGGCGTCAGCGACGGCTGAGCCCTCGATCCTCGGGGGGCGCGCCGCCCGTCTCGTCGTCAGGGCGGCCTTCGGGACCCGTCGGCGGGCGGTCGGACGCCTTCGGCGCTGCCGGCTCGGGCGCGTCGTCCGGCTCGGGCCTGCCGCCGTCCCGCACCTCCATCAGGGCCAGCTCGAGCTCTCGGTTCAGTGCCTTGGCAAGAGCGACATAGTCGGGGTTCTGGTCGACCGGAACCCCGGGCTTCCAGACCTCGGCCAGCCGTCGGACCGCCTGCCGGTCGAGGCGCCAGAAGGTTTCGGCCTGCCGGGCGGCCTCGTAGTCGCTGAAGCCCGACTTCTCGAGCGCATACCGGCCGGCGCGCACGGCGCTATCGAAGACCTCGCGGACGATCTTGTCGGCCCCGGCGCGGTAGAGTTCGAACACATGCACGCGGTCGCGCGCCCGGGCAATGATCCAGAGGTCGGGACGCACGCGCCGCGCATAGCGCACGAGGCGCGTGTTCTGGTTCGGCTCGTCAAGCGCGGCAACAAGGATCGACGCCTTCTCGATCCCCGCGGCGCGGAGAAGGTCGGGGCGCGTCGGATCGCCAAGGTAGGCCTTGAAGCCGAAGCGGCGCATCAGCCGCACGGTCGCGAGGTCGTGGTCAAGGACCGTCGTGCGCAGGCCGGCCGACTGCAGAAGCCGGTTCGTCACCTGTCCAAATCGGCCGATGCCGGCGATGATGATCGGCCCCTGCGGCGCGATATCGCTGTCACCGGCCGGGGCGGGACGGTGGCCGGTCGCGGGGGCGATACGCTCGGCGGCCATGAACAGGAACGGCGTCATCAGCATGGA
>RFGD01000361.1 GCA_003696705.1 Alphaproteobacteria bacterium
GTCGAGGCGGAAGGCGCGGGCGGTGTCCGGCACGGCCTCCAGGCAGGCGAGGGCCATCTCCTCGTACAGGGCCTGGTTCGTCGGCTGGGCGCGGGCGCTCAGCATCGGCGCCAGGCAGCAGGCAAAGAGGCAGAGGCGTCGGAGCAACATCGGGCGGCCGGAACGTGGAAGGCGACAACGACGGGCGACCGGGCGGCCCGAGGCGCGTCCCGGCCGCCCGCACGCGGCCCAAAATCCGAAATCCGCCGTCGAAAGTCCAACGCCGGGGCGCCGGCGCCGTTCAGGCGTAGATGCCGCGCAGGCGCAGGGCCGTGGCCACCTTGTCGATGGCCAGCACGTAGGCCCCGATGCGGAGCGTGACGTCGTACTTCTCGGCGGCCTGATAGACGTTGTCGAAGGCGGCCCGCATCATCCGGTCGAGCCGCCGGTTGACGCGGTCGATGGTCCAGAAGTAGCCCTGGCGGTCCTGCACCCATTCGAAGTACGAGACCGTGACGCCGCCGGCATTGGCGAGGATGTCCGGGATGACGAGGCAGCCGTTCTCCTTGAGGATCTCGTCGGCGGCGGGGGTGGTGGGCCCGTTGGCGCCCTCGGCGATGATCTTCGCCCGGATCTTCGGTGCGTTGTGCTTGGTGATCTGGTCCTCCTTGGCGCACGGCGCCAGCACGTCCACCTCGAGCGTGAGCAGTTCGTCGTTCGTGATGGGCTGGGCGTCGGGGTAGCCTTCGAGCTGGCCCTTGTTGCGGGCCGCGTAGTCGATCATCGCATGGATGTCCAGGCCGTTCTCGTTGTAGTAGCCGCCGGTGACGTCGCTGACGGCGACGACCTTGCAACCCTGCTCGGCCAGCAGCTTCGCGGCGACGGAGCCCACGTTGCCGAAGCCCTGCACGGCGACGGTGCACTCGGACGGGCGCAGGCCCAGGCGCTCCATGGCCGAGAGCGTGACCGTCATGACGCCGCGGCCGGTGGCCTCCCGCCGCCCCAGCGAGCCGCCCAGGATGATCGGCTTGCCGGTGACGACGGCGTTCTCCGTGCGGCGGACGTGCATCGAGTAGGTGTCCAGGATCCACGCCATGATCTGCTCGTTCGTGTTCATGTCCGGCGCGGGGATGTCGCGGTCCGGGCCGAAGACGTCGAGCA
>RFGD01000061.1 GCA_003696705.1 Alphaproteobacteria bacterium
GCGCTCGAGCGTGCGCTTGTCCTGGCCGGGGAAAGCCGCCGCAACGTCGCCGATCAGCCCGACTGGCTGAACCGGCTGGTCACCACGGCGCTTGGGGCCGCGGGCGGCGTCGCCGGCCTTCCCGGCGCCCTGGCCGAGGTGCCGGTCACGGTCACCCTTCTGTTGCGCAACATCCAGGGGATCGCGGCGGACCACGGCTTCGACCCCGACGCCCCCGATACGCGCGCCGATTGCGTTTCCGTCTTCGCGGCCGCGGGGCCCCTTGCCCGGGACGACGGGATGAACACGGGTTTTCTGGCCGCGCGGGCGACGATCACGGGGCCGGCGCTGCGGGCCCTTGTCGCGCGCGTCGCGCCACGGCTCGCGACGGTGATCGGCCAGAAGCTCGGTGCCCAGACCGTGCCGGTGCTGGGGGCGGTTGGCGGTGCCGTCGTCAATTACGCCTTCACGGCGTATTACCAGGAGGTCGCGCGCGTCCACTTCGGCCTCCGGCGCCTGGCGGACACGGGTCGGATGGACCCCGACGCGCTTGCCGAGGCATTGCGCGCCCGGCTGGAAAGGCGCCCCCGGGCCTAGCCGCCCTCAGAGCGCCTCCTTCAGCCAGTCGATGATGGCCGGCCGGACCGAGGGGGCGCCGCGCTCGAACGCCTCGTCGATGACGGCCCGCGCCTCGGACAGGTCTACGCGCCGCAGCAGGTGCTTGACGGGGCCGATCGAGGCCGGCCGCATCGACAGCGACCTGAGCCCCATCGCGGCAAGGCACAGCGCCTCGACAGGGCGGCCCGCGTCTTCGCCGCAGAAGGAAAGCGGCGTTCCGGTGTCGGCGCAGCGTTCGACGATCCGCGCGATCAGGGCAAGGAAGGCCGTGCTGAGCGTGTCGTAGCGGCGCCGGACGCGCTCGTTCTCGCGGTCGGCGGCGAAGAAGAACTGCTTGAGGTCGTTGCCGCCGATCGAGACGAAATCGGCCATTTCGAAGAAGCGGCGCGGCGCATAGACAAGCGACGGCGTCTCCAGCATGGCGCCCACCCGAACCGAACCCGGCGGCGGATAGCCCCTGGCCGCCTCGCGTTCGAGCGTCTCTTCGAACAGGGCGCGGGCGCGTTCGAACTCTTCGACGTCGGCGATGAAGGGAAACATCAGTGACAATGGCCGCCCGCCCGCCGCCCGGATCAGGGCCTGAAACTGCATCTTCAGAAGGAAGGGGCGGTCAAGGCCAAGGCGGATCGCGCGCCAGCCCATGGCCGGGTTCGGCTCTTCCTGCGGGCGCATGTAGGGAAGCACCTTGTCGGAACCGATGTCGAGCGTGCGGAACACCACCGGCTTGCCCCGCGCGGCGTCAAGGACGCGCTGATACTGGGCCACCAGCTCGCTGCGCTTCGGCACGGTCGAGCGCGTCAGGAACTGAAGCTCGGTCCGGAAGAGGCCCACGCCCTCGGCGCCGGAGGTGGGCAGCGACGGCAGATCCGCCAGAAGCCCCGCGTTCATCGTCAGCGTGATGCGCTGGCCGTCCTTCGTGACCGCAGGCTTGTTCCGAAGCGAGGCATAGCGCTTCTGCGCCTGTGCCTCCATCGCGATCTTGTCGCGAAATGCGGCAACGACGCTTTCCTCGGGGCGCAGGTGGACGACCCCGGCATCGCCATCGACAAGGATGAGGTCACCGTTCAGCGCCTCGGTCGTGATGTTGCGCGCGTTGACGACAAGCGGAATGGCCAGGGCGCGTGCGACCACGGCCGCGTGGCTGCCGACCGAACCTTCCTCGAGGACGATCCCGCGCAGCTTCCGGCCGTATTCCAGAAGCTCGGCCGGCCCGATGTTGCGCGCCACCAGGATGGGGTCTTCGGGGATCCGCGCGCCAAGGTCCGACGCCTGGCCGGTGAGAATGCGCAACAGCCGGTTCGACAGGTCGTCGAGATCGCTCAGGCGCTCGCGCAGGTAGGGGTCGGGGACCTGCTGCATCCGCGCCCGGGCGAGGGACTGTTCCTTTTCCACCGCCGCCTCGGCGGAGAGGCCGCGCAGGATGTCCTCTTCCATCCGCTGAACCCAGCCGCGGGAATGCGCGAACATGCGATAGGCTTCGAGCACCCGGACATGTTCCTTGTCCGCCGTCACGGTGGCGATCGAAAGCATGTCGTCGACCGAAACGCGAAGCTTCTCGAGCGCCCGGCGCAGGCGCTCCAGTTCGCGCTCGGGGTCGTCGGCGACCGGGTTCGTGACGACGACGCGCGGCTCGTGGAGCCAGACGTGCCCCTCGGCCGACCCTTCCTGACCGGACGACCCGCGGATGAGGAGCGGATGCGTATGCGGCGCCGACAGCGCCGCGCCTTCGCCGACGAAGGCGCCAAGCTCCTTCATCTCGGCAAGGACCATGGCCACGACCTCGAGCGCATAGACCTCGTCGTCCGAGAATGCGCGCGCCTCGCGGGACTGGACGACCAGAACGCCCAGGGTCTCGCCAAGGCGCTGGATCGGCACGCCAAGAAACGAGGAATACCGCTCTTCGCCGGTCTCGGGCATGTAGCGAAAGCCGCGTTCGGCCGGGGCGTTTGCGGTATTGATGGGCTTGCCTTCCTCGGCCACGCGGCCCACAAGCCCCTCGCCGACGCGAAGGCGCGTGGTGTGCAGCGATTCCGCGCGCAGCCCTTCGGACGCGCAGAGTTCGAGTGTCTTTTCGTCCCTGAACAGATAGATCGAGCACACTTCCGTGCCCATCGAATTCGCGATCATCCGGGTGATGCGGTCAAGCCGCTCCTGCCCGTCACCGGGCTCGGCAAGGGTTCCCCGCAGGCGCCTCAGAAGCTTGCGCGATTCACTCTCTATCTGGGTGACCATTCATCCTGCCGTCAGGCGACCTTTTCGAGTTCGAAGGCATCATGCAGGGCCTGCACCGCAAGTTCCATGTATTTGCGGTCGATGAGCACGGAAATCTTGATCTCCGAGGTCGTGATGACCTGGATGTTGATGCCCTCGTCGGCGAGCGCCTTGAACATCTGCGCGGCCACGCCGGCGTGGCTTCGCATGCCGATGCCGACGACCGAGACCTTGGCGACATGGGTGTCGGCCAGAAGCTCCTCGTAGCCGATCTCGCCGCGTTCGCGGGCCTCGCCAAGCGCATGTTCGGCGCGGGCGACCTGGTCGACGGGGCACGAGAAGGTCATGTCGGTCCTTCCGTGATCGGAAACGTTCTGCACGATCATGTCGACATTGACGCCGGCGTCCGCAAGGGGCCCGAAGATCGCCGCCGCGATGCCCGGCCGGTCCGCCACCGACACCAGGGTCATCTTCGCCTCGTCGCGAGAGTAGGCGACACCCGAAACGGTTCTCGATTCCACGATACCCTCCTCGTCGCAGACAAGCGTGCCCGCGCTTTCGTCATTATCCTCGAAACTCGACAGGACGCGCAACTTCACCTTGTAGCGCATCGCCAGTTCGACCGACCGCGTCTGCAGCACCTTGGCGCCGAGCGAGGCGAGTTCCAGCATTTCCTCGAACGAGATGCGGTCGAGCTTGCGCGCCTTCTCGCAGATGCGCGGGTCGGTCGTGTAGACGCCGTCGACATCCGTGTAGATGTCGCAACGCTCGGCGCCGAACGCGGCCGCGAAGGCGACGGCCGTGGTGTCCGATCCACCGCGCCCCAGCGTCGTGATGCGGCCCTCGGGGCTGATGCCCTGAAAACCGGCGACCACGGCGACCTTCATGCCTTCGGCGAACTTCTCCTCGATGTTCTTGCGCGGGATGTCGACGATGCGCGCCGCCCCGTGCGCCGAGGTCGTCAGCACCGGCACCTGCCAGCCCTGCCAGCTGCGTGCCGGGATGCCCATCTCCTGAAGGGTCAGGGCCATGAGGCCGGCGGTCACGTTCTCGCCGGACGAGACGACGGCGTCGTATTCGCGCGCGTCGAAAAGCGGAGAGGTTTCGGACACCCATTCCACCAGTTCGTTCGTCTTGCCGGCCATGGCCGAGACGATCACGATGACATCGTAACCGTTCGCGACCTCGCGCCCGACGCGCTTGGCGGCGCGGCGGATGCGGTCGAGCGTGGCGACCGAGGTTCCGCCAAACTTCATCACAAGTGTCGGCATCAAGAAGCGTTCCCGTGGCCTGAATGGTCTGCGGTGTCTTAAGGGGCGAAGCGTGCGCGCGCAAGGCGCGGTAGGCGTTCTGCGCCCTCAGCTGACCTTCCGAGAGGGTATCCAGGGAAGCGGGAGGACCGGCACGCCCTCCTCGTGAAGCTTGCGCGCCTCCTCGGGGCTGGTTTCGCCCCAGATCTGCCGGTTCGGCGCTTCGCCCGCGTGAATGCGCCGCGCTTCCTCGGCGAACTCGGGGCCGACATACTCGCTTTCTTCCTCGACCTGGCGGCGAAGTTCGGCCAGGCGCCGCTCGGCTTCCGAGCGAAGGGCGGCACGCTCTTCCTCGGGGCGTTCGGCGGCCTCCGAGGTGACGACCTGCGGCGCCATGGGGGCCTTGCGCACGTCATGGCTTCCGCAGACGGGACAGGTCAGCTGACCCGCCTCGGACAGGCGGTCGAAGGCCCGGGCCGAGGGGAACCAGCTTTCGAAGTCGTGCTCTTTCTCGCAGCGCAGCTTGTAGCGGATCATGAGATGTGCCCGTCGGTGGCCCGGGGTTGGCGCGGTCCTCGCGCAAGAGACTACCGGTGCGCCGACCCCTTCAGCAACTCTGGATTGAATGACTTGATAATCGAGCGGAGTTCTGCCTCGTCAACTTTCTGTGCGGCCTTCTTGCGGGTGAACCACTTTCGCTTGCGTTCGCCCTTTTCGGGGAAGTCGTCGGCCAGCTCCTCGACCTCAACGGGGAAGACCGAAACCACGCAGGGCACCTGCGACTTCGGGCTGAACCACTTCTCGTAGGAGTAAAAGCCCAGGCAGTGATCGGTTGCCCGGCCCCGGACGCCGGCTTCCTCCCAGGCTTCCTGAAGCGCTGTCTCGGCCGGGGTGAGGCCCCGCATGGGCCAGCCTTTGGGAAGGATCCAGCGCCGGGTTCCGCGGCTCGTGACCAGAAGCACCTCGACCTCACCGTCGTCGCGCACGCGATAGGGCAGCGCGGCGAACTGGCTCCGGGTTTCCTTCCGGCGCTTTTGCTTGCCCGTGGCAAGCGGAACCTGGATGGTCTTCAACTGGGTCATGTGCCTGTCTTTGCCGACATGTCCGGATTTGCCGGCGTTTCATTTCATTTCAGATTAACAGTCCCCATCTTCAAGGGAAAGCGGACGCGCCATCCTGGGCTTCGGGGTGTGACAACGCGATCCGACGAAAGCGCGGAGGAGCCATCATGCGAACCTTTCTTGCCATTCCCGTTCCCGCGGCCACCGCCGCCGAGCTTGGCGCGATCCAGAAGGAACTGCCCGTGCCGCGCCTTGTCCCGCCAGAGCAGCTTCACCTGACGCTTGTCTTCCTGGGCGATCTGCGACCCGAACAACTCGAAGAGATCGACCTTGCCCTGACGGGCCTTCGGGCCGAGGCCTTTCCATTGCGCCTGGCCGGGCTGGGGACCTTCGGGGGCGATGCGCTGCGCTCGGTGCACGCGACGGTCGAGCCGTCCGAGGCGCTGACACGCCTTCAGGCCAAGCTCGAAACCGCGGCCCGGCGGGCCGGGGTTTCGGTGCCGTCGCGGCGTTTCGTTCCGCATGTGACGCTGGCGCGGATGCGGCCGGGCAGTTTCGATCAGGCCAAGCTTGAAAGGCGGCTCGCCGCGCTCAACGCATTTGCCGCCCGCCCGTTCGACGTGACCGACTTCCGTCTCTACCGCTCGCATCTCAAGAGCGAGGGCCCGGAATACGACGAGCTTGCGCGCTATCGGCTGTTCGCGCCGGTCGCCTGAGCGAACCTGCCGCGCGGCCGGCGCCTCGCCGGGTGTCGCGGCGGTCCGGCAGGCGGGCGCGCGCAAGGCCGGAAAAGGAAAATGGACGCGCCCCGTTCCGGGCGCGTCCATTTGCATCCGGCCTGTGCCGGTGTGTCAGGCAGCTTCCGCCTGCTGCGCGGCGTTCCGGCGCTCGCTTTCCTCGCGGCTCAGCGCGACCGAGGTGCGGACGCCGCGGCGCACGAACTCCATCAGGCCCTGAACCACACGCTCGTTCGGCTCGATGCCGGCGCAGGTCAAGACCTCGCGCCCGTCGCGGGAACGCGCCCAGCGGGCAATCTGCTCGGGGCCGTTGCCGTATTTCTTGTCGTCCGCGATCGCATCATCGAGCGCGGCCAGCACGACGGCGGCAAAAAGCTTGCGCGCGCGCTGCCCCTGTTCGTGGTTGAAGGCGGTGCCGTCAACGAAATCGGCCATCTCGTCGTCCTTTGCGTGTACTTGTGCTTTTTGGCGTGGCGCGCAATATGGCGCATCCAGCGCGATTCGGTATTTCCCATTCTGCATGGCAGCAATGCGCTCAGCGCATGGCTTGTGCCCGGACCCCACAGGATATCGTCGTATTGCCTCGGGCGGACCGCCAATATATAGGACGCCTCAAGCGATCATCAACGTTTTCGTGAAGGAAATCCGATGCCGAAGATCAATGGCAACGAGATCCGCCCGGGCAACGTGCTCGAGCATAACGGCGGCCTTTGGGTCGTGGTCAAGGTCAACCACGTGAAGCCGGGCAAGGGCGGCGCCTTCGCGCAGGTCGAGATGAAGAACCTGCGCGACGGCCGCAAGCTGAACGAACGTTTCCGCTCGGAAGACCGGGTCGAGCGCGTGCGGCTCGAGCAGAAGGAGCAGCAGTTCCTCTACGAATCCGACGGCATGCTGCACTTCATGGACATGGAAACCTACGAACAGATCGCCCTGCCGGCCGACATTCTTGGCGACCGTCGGCCGTTCCTGCAGGACGGAATGATGGTGACGGTGGAATACTACGGCGACGAGGCGCTGAACGTGACGCTGCCGCAGAAGGTCGTCTGCGAGGTCGCCGAGACGGAGCCCGTCGTGAAAGGCCAGACCGCGGCCAACAGCTACAAGCCTGCGGTGCTCGACAATGGCGTCAGGATCACCGTGCCGCCCTTCGTCGGGCCGGGCGAGAAGATCGTCGTCAACACCGAGACCTTCGAATACGTCGAGCGCGCCTGAGGGGCGGCCGGCGCCGCCCCGGCGGGGATCAGCGCCGCCGGCGGCGCACGATCGGCACCGTCGTCGGCGCATGAGTGGCCGGGTGCGGCGGGTGCCCGTGCGTCTGCACCCAGTAATGGCGCGCGCCGCGCCGGAGCCAGGCCGGCAAGACCAGAACGGCCCCGGCGATGAACCCCCCGGCATGCGCCCAGTAGGCCACGCCCCCCATGTCGGGCGGCGCCAGCGTGCCGCTCAGGACCTGCATGCCGAACCAGAAACCCAGCATCATCCAGGCCGGAAGCGGGATGACCTGGACGAACACCACGAAGATGATCAGGACATCGACCCGCGCCCGCGGGAAGAGAAGGAGATAGCCGCCCATCACGCCGGCGATCGCGCCCGAGGCGCCGACCATGGGAATTGTCGACGTCGGGTCGATCAGCGCCTGGGAAAGGGCCGCCGCGACGCCCGAGGCGAGGTAGAACAAGAGAAAGCCGACGTGGCCAAGGACATCCTCGAGGTTGTCGCCGAAGATCCAGAGAAAAAGCATGTTCCCGGCCAGGTGCATGAGCCCGCCGTGCATGAACATCGAGGTGAAGATCCGGTAGGTTTCCCCCTCGCCATAGAATAGCGCCGCCGGCACCAGTGCCCAGTCGTTGAAGAAGGCGGCAAGGGCGCGTTCGTCGGAAAAAAGCGGCCAATAGCTCAGGAAGACGAGGATATTGGCCGCGATCAGCGCCCATGTGACCAGGGGCGTGCGGCGTGACGGGTTGTGGTCGCGGATCGGGAACATGGCGCGAAGGTCGGCGATTGTCCCCGGATCGTCAAGTCGCGGCGCTTTGCGCAAGAAGTGCCGCGTTTCCGCCGGCCGCCGTCGTGTCGATGCAAAGGTGGCGCTCGAGAAGGAAGCGTTCGGGCGGGCCGGCGTCCACGATCAGGGGGACGATTGGTCCCGACCGCGCGGCAAGCGCCCTCGAGATGTCGCGCGCCGCGCCCTCGTCCCCCCAGAAGAGGACGCCGCCAAGGGGCGCGAGCTCTCGGAGCGTGGCCGGGTCGAGGCCCGGCGCCTCCACGCCGACCCCACCGGCCGCCTCGACAAGCGCGCGCTGACGGGCGGCGGCGGCCCGGCCCGGGCCAAGACACAGGATGGGCGCGCGCGGGAAAAGAAACAGCCGGTTGGATTCGCCCGTCGGCCCCGGCATCTCGACCTCGGCGATGGGGACGGCAGGCGCAGAGGCGCCACCCCTGGCGGCCTGAAGCGCCCGGGCCGCCTCGTCGGCCGGCGTGAGCTGTCCGTCATCGGTGGCCTCGGGGGCCGCCGGCGGCCGGATGAAGGCGGGCAGATAGTGCGGCCCCCCGGCCTTCGGCCCGGTGCCGGACAGCCCCTCTCCGCCGAAGGGCTGGCTCCCGACGACGGCGCCGATCTGGTTGCGGTTGACGTAGATGTTGCCGACGTGCAGCCGTTCCACCACCGTCTGCACCCGATCGTCGATGCGGCTGTGCAGGCCGAAGGTCAGGCCATAGCCGGTGGCGTTGATGGCCTCGAGGACCTTGTCGATCCGGTCGGCCCTGAACCGCGCGACGTGCAGGACGGGGCCGAAGACCTCGCGCTCAAGGGCCTCGATACCCGGAACCTCGATGACCGTGGGCCCGATGAAGATGCCCTCGGCCGGGGCAGGCAGGGCCTTGAGGACGCGCCCCTCCTGGCGGGCCTTCTCGATGTGCCGCGCGATCTGGCCTTTCGCCTCGTCGTCGATGACCGGGCCGACGTCGGTCGAAAGCTTCCAGGGGTCGCCGACGCGAAGCTCGTCCATAGCGCCGAAAAGCATGGTCAGCACCTCGTCGGCGATCTCTTCCTGAAGATAGAGGCACCGCAGGGCCGAACAGCGCTGGCCCGCGCTCTGAAACGCCGAGGTGACGATGTCGCGGCCCGCCTGCTCGGGCAGCGCGGTCGAATCGACGATCATCGCGTTCAACCCCCCGGTTTCGGCGACCAGCCGTGCGCCGGGCGACAGATTGGCAGCCATTGCCCTGTTGATGGCGGCGGCCGTCTCGGTCGAGCCGGTGAAGGTCACACCGGCCACACGCGGGTCGGCGGCAAGCGCCGCGCCGACCGTCGGTCCATCCCCCGGCAGAAGCTGAAGCGCCGTGGGCGGGACCCCGGCCTCGAGGAGAAGCGACACGGCAAGATGGGCGATGAGGGGCGTCTGTTCGGCCGGTTTCGCAAGAACCGCATTGCCCGTTGCCAGCGCCGCCGCGATCTGTCCGGTGAAAATGGCCAGGGGGAAGTTCCAGGGGCTGATGCAGGCGATGACGCCGCGCGGCGCGCCCTTCAGGGCTTGGGCCTCGGCCCGGTAGTAGTGCAGGAAGTCTACGGCCTCGCGAAGTTCGGCGACGCTGTCGAGGAGCGTCTTGCCTGCCTCGCGCGCCAGAAGCGCGAAGATGCGCCCGAAATGCGCCTCGTAAAGCTCTGCTGCGCGGCCAAGGACGCGGCTTCGCTCTTCGGCCGGTGCGTCCCAGGGGCGCGCCGCGGCGATGGCGGCGGCGACTTCCTCGGGACCTGCGTTCGTGACATGACCGACGATGTCGGCCGGTCGCGCGGGGTTCGTGACCGGCACCGGAGAGGCGTCCAGCGCGACCCCCGAAGCGAGGATCGGAAGGGCCCGGAAACGTTCGGCAAGGGCCGGTCCGCGGGCCTCTTCGATCAGGCGAAGATGCGTCTCGTCGGAAAGGTCCCACCCGCGGGAATTCTTGCGGTTCGGAAACAGCCTCGGCCCCGGACGAATGACGGGGTTCGCGACGTTCGGCATCAGCGCCTCGATCCGCGTGAAGGGATCCCGTGCAATCTCTTCGGGCGGAACCTCTTCGTTGACGATCTGATGGACGAAGGAACTGTTGGCGCCGTTCTCGAGCAGCCGGCGCACGAGATAGGCCAGAAGGTCGCGGTGCCTGCCGACCGGCGCGTAGATGCGGCAGCGGGTGCCATGTTCTTCATGCACGATGCGGTGCAGCCGCTCGCCCATCCCGTGCAGGCGCTGGAACTCGAAATCGCGCCGCGGCCCCGCCATGTGCAGGATCGCCGCGACGGTGTGGGCATTGTGTGTCGCGAACTGGGGATAGAGGCGATCCGCAAATTCGAGCAGCTTGCGCGCGTTCGCGATGTAGGAGACGTCGGTCGCCTCTTTCCGCGTGAAGACCGGAAAATCCTCGAGGCCGAGGACCTGCGCACGCTTGATTTCGGTGTCCCAGTAGGCGCCCTTGACCAGGCGAACCATGAAGCGCCGGTCCAGCCGTGTCGCAAGGTCGTAGAGCCAGTCGATCACGGCAGAAGCCCGCCGGCCGTAAGCCTGCACCACGACCCCGAAACCGTCCCAGCCGGCAAGGGCGGGGTCGGCCGCGACGGCCTCGATCACGTCAAGCGAGAGATCGAGCCGGTCGGCCTCTTCGGCGTCGATGTTGAAACCGATACCGGCCGAGCGTGCCAGAAGGGCAAGCGCGCGCGTGCGCGCGACCAGCTCTGACATCACGCGGTCGCGCTGGGCCCGTTCGTAGCGGGGAAAGAGCGCCGACAGCTTGACCGAGATGCCGGGCCGGTCGCGGATGTCCTTTCCCTCGCCGACGGCCGCAATGGCCCCGATGGCCTTCGAATAGGCCAGGTGATACCGCCGTGCGTCGGCGTCGGTGCGGGCTGCCTCGCCCAGCATGTCATAGGAATGGGTGTATCCCTCGGCCTCGGCGGCGCGGGCGCGGCGCACGGCGTCCTCGATCGTCTCGCCCAGGACGAACTGTCGCCCCATCTCCTTCATCGCGGCGCGGGCGGCGGCGCGGATCACCGGCTCGCCAAGGCGCTTGACGGCGGCGCGCAGGGGCTTGGCGACGCCCTCTCCGGTCTCGTCGAGGACGCGCCCGGTCAGAAGGAGTGCCCAAGTCGAGGCGTTGACGAGCGGCGAGGCCGAATGCCCGAGATGGCGTGCCCAGTCCGACGGGGTGATCTTGTCCTCGATCAGCGCATCGATCGTGGCCGCGTCCGGCACGCGCAAGAGCGCCTCGGCAAGGCACATGAGGGCGATGCCTTCCTCGGTCGACAGGCCGTATTCGGCCAGGAAGACCTCCATGAGACCGGGCTGGGCCGAGGCCCGGATACGCCGGACAAGTTCCGCCGCGCGGTCGGAGATCTCGGCGCGCTCGACAGGCGAAAGGCGTGCCGCCGCGGCAAGGTCGCGAAGAAGGTTCGCCTCGTCGGCCAGATAGAGTGACCGGACACGTGCGCGAAGGTTCTCGTTCATGGTCGTGTCTCCTGACCGCCCCGGTCGGGTGCGAAGGTTCGCTTGCCGTTGATTCCGGGCCATGATACCCCACCGCGCAAAGGCGATTGGCACAATTGTGGCTTGTTTTGTGGGAGAATGGACTTGGATTCCGGGACACGAAAGGCGATTGCGGAAGTCGAACTCGATGGCTATGACCGCGCGATCCTGCGCCTTCTTTCGGGCAACGGCCGGATGCCGGTGGCCGAGATCGCGCGGCGGGTGGGCCTGTCGAAGACGCCTGTCCAGGCGCGCATCCGGCGTCTCGAGCGCGAAGGCGTGATCGCCGGCTACCGCGCCTTTCTGGACCCGATCCGTCTTGGCCTTGCCCATGTCGCCTTCGTGGAGGTGCGCCTGGTCGATACCCGGGAATCGGCCCTGGCGGCGTTCAACGCGGCGGTCCGCGAGATCCCCGAGATCGAGGAGTGCCACATGATCGCGGGCGGCTTCGACTATCTTCTCAAGGTCAGGACCGGCGACATCCACGCTTATCGCCGCGTGATGGCCGAACAGATTTCCCGGCTGCCGCATGTCGGGCAGACGTCGACTTATGTCGCCATGGAGGCCGTGAAGGACGAGGTGCCGGGGCTGTAGCGCCCCGTCAGCCCAGAAGCCGGAACATGACCATCGGGAAGAATTCGAGCGCCCCGGCAAGGGCGATGAACGCACGCGCCCAGCCGCCCCGGAACCGCTTCCACAGGACATAGCACAGAAGGACCGACATCACCCCCTCGGTCGGGCCAAGGACGGCGCCATGATAGGCCGGGTCCCAGTAGCTGAACGGGCTTCGAAAGACATAGTCGGAAAGGGGCCAGAAATGCCGGCGCGCGTCGTCATGGTGCAGAAAGAAGTCGCAGCCGAGGTGCAGGACCCCCGTCGCCGCGAAGACGACAAGCCAGTCGCGCCGCAGCCAGAGGCCGGCGACAAGGACAAGTGACCAGAGCGGTATCGAGTTGTCGACGGCAAAGACCTGCTGCCAGCCGTCCGAGAAGTAGAGCTGGCCGAAGACGACCTCGGGCGGAAGCGCCTGGACGAACAGCGCCCAGCCGGCCATCAGGTAGAGCGACAGATCGGGCAGAAGGCTTCCGAAGATCGCGGCCGCAGTGATCGCCGGGGCGCCGGCGCGTGCGAAGCCCGCCGCGCCAAGGATGATATGTGCAGGCGTATTGATCGCGCGTCCCGATCGGTTATTCCTTGCCGGGCAAGTCTAGCGCCAAGAGGGAACATGACCAAGGCGATCATGGTTCAGGGGGGCGGCTCGAACGTCGGCAAGTCGCTTCTGGTGGCCGGGCTCTGCCGTCATTTCGCCCGCAAGGGGCTTCGTGTCCGGCCCTTCAAGCCCCAGAACATGTCCAACAATGCCGCCGTCACCCCCGACGGGGGGGAAATCGGCCGCGCCCAGGCCTTGCAGGCGCTGGCCGCGGGCGTTGCGCCGTCGGTGGACATGAACCCGGTCCTGCTGAAGCCGGAAACGGACACGGGCGCCCAGGTCGTCATGCGCGGCCAGCGTATCGTCACGGCGCGCGCCCGCGATTACGCGGCACTGCGGCCAAGGCTCATGGCCGAGGTCCTCGGCAGTTTCCGGCGACTTGCCAGAGGCGCCGATCTGGTCATCGTCGAAGGGGCCGGCAGCCCGGCCGAGGTGAACCTGCGCGACGGTGACATCGCCAACATGGGCTTTGCCGAGGCGGCCGACCTGCCGGTCGTCCTTGTCGGGGACATCGACCGCGGCGGTGTCATCGCACAGCTCGTGGGCACGCATGCGGTGTTGGGGGCCGCCGACCGGGCGCGCATTTCGGCCTTCGTGGTCAACAAGTTCCGGGGCGATCCCAGCCTGTTCGATGCCGGTCTTGCCGAGATTGCCGCGCGAACCGGCTGGCGCTCTCTGGGTGTCCTGCCCTGGTTCGAGGACGCGCGCCGCCTTCCGTCGGAAGACGCGCTGGACATCGACACCGGCCCCCGGACCGAAGGGGGCATCGTCATCGCCGTGCCGCGACTTGGGCGCATCGCGAACTTTGACGATCTGGACCCCCTTGCCGCCGAGCCTTCGGTGTCGGTCGTGATGGTTCAGCCGGGCGAGCCGCTTCCGGCCGAGGCGCGACTGGTCATCCTGCCGGGGACCAAGTCGACCATCGCCGATCTTCAGGCATTCCGGGAGAACGGGTGGGACATCGATCTTCTGGCCCATGTTCGCCGTGGGGGGCGGGTTCTGGGGATCTGTGGGGGATACCAGATGCTGGGCCGCCGCATTGCAGATCCCGACGGCGTGGAAGGGCCGCCGCAGACGGTCGACGGGCTCGGCCTTCTGGATGTCGAGACGATCATGCTTGCCGACAAGACCGTGCGCCCGGTCAGTGGCCGCGACCGCAATAGCGGCGCCGCCGTTCTGGGCTACGAGATCCATGCCGGCAGGACCGAGGGACCGGACTGCGGGCGATCCTGGCTCGAGATCGAGGGGCGGCCCGAGGGCGCGTCCAGCCGCGACGGGCGCGTTCGCGGTGCCTATGTGCATGGGATCTTCGCATCCGACGATTTTCGCCGCGCATTCCTTGCCGAGCTCGGCGCGCCGGAAAGCGGCCTGTCCTACGAGCATGACGTCGAAAGGACGCTGGACCGCCTGGCCGCGCATCTGGACGCGCACATGGATACCGAACGGTTCCTGGCGCTGGCCCGGTCGATCCCGGACTGAGGCCACCACCAGACCACATCCCACGA
>RFGD01000362.1 GCA_003696705.1 Alphaproteobacteria bacterium
CTGGCGGTCACCGGCTCGCAATGCCTGGCCGCCTGCCTGATCTGCCCCGGCACCGTGGCCGAGGGGATCGTCACCGCGCCCGACCGCGGCCCCCACCGGATGCGGCTCGAGCACCCGATGGGCATCCTCGAGGTGGTGGTGGACTACCGCCGGCAGGGCGACGACTTCACGCTGATCTCGGCGGGGCTGACCCGCACGGCGCGCAAGATCGCCGCCGGCGAGGTGTTCGTGCCGCGAAGGGTCTGGGACGGCAGCGGGAAGGCAGGCTGATGCGGGTGCACATCCTCGACGACTGGTTCGACACGCTGCGCCATCTGCCCTGCTTTTCCCTGCTCAAGGGTCACGAGGTCACGGTCTGGACCGATCACGAGCCCGACCCCGCGAAGCTGGCCGCCCGTCTGCGCGATGCCGAGGCGCTGGTGCTGTTCCGCGAGCGCACGCCGATCACCGCCGAGCTTCTGGACCGCCTGCCCCGGCTCAGGCTCATCTCGATGCGCGGCGCCTGGCCGCATGTGGACGTGGAGGCCTGCACGGCGCGCGGGGTGGTGTTCTCATCGAAACTGCCGGGCAATGCCCCCAACTACGCCGCCGCCGAGTTGACCATCGCGCTGATCCTCGCCAGCCTGCGCCAGATCCCCGAGCAGGTCACCTCGGCGCGCGCGGGGCACTGGCAGGCGGGCGTGGGGCGCACCGCGCGCGGCAAGAGGCTTGGCGTCTGGGGCTACGGGCGCATCGGCCGGGCGGTTGCGGGCATGGCCGAGGCACTGGGGATGGAGGTGCAGGTCTGGGGCTCGGAGGCGGGCCGGGCGCGCGCGGCCGCCGAGGGCCGCGCGGTGGCGCACAGCCGCGAGGCCTTCCTCGACAGCGCCGACATCGTCAGCCTGCATCTGCGACTGGTTCCCGCCACACGCGGCCTCGTCACCGCCGGTGATCTGGCGCGCATGCGCGACGGCGCGCTGTTCGTGAACACCTCGCGCGCGGGGCTGGTGGAACCCGGCGCGCTTGAGGCCGAGATCGCGCGCGGGCGCATCCACGCCGCGGTCGACGTGTTCCCCGAAGAGCCGCTGACCGACCCGTCGCATCCGCTTCTGGCCAGTCCCAACGTGCTGCCGACCCCGCATATCGGCTTCGTCACCGAGGAGGAGTTCGACCTGCAATTCGCCGATGCCTTCGCCCAGGTGAACGCCTTTGCCGCAGGCCACCCGATCAACGTGGTCAACCCCGACGCGCTGCGCCGGCAAGCCGCGCGGCCACCGGCGCGCCGAGAATGACCACGAAGATGCGCAGCACATGGTGGGCGACGACGAACGCCATGTCCGCACCGACGATCAGCGCCAGCACCGTCAGTTCGGCCTGACCGCCGGGCGCAAAGGCCAGCAGCGCCTCGCGCCCCGGCGCCAGCCCCAGCCCGTGGACGAACTCCACCACGCCAAGCGTCAGCACGATCAGGACCAGGCAGAAGCCCGCCCCGGCGGCAAGGTCGCGGCGCACCTCGGCCATGGTGATGCCGGCGTATTTGGCGCCGATCCCCATGCCGATGAAGAACTGCGCCGCCCAGATCGCCTCGGCCGGCGGGCGGTGGGTCAGAAGCCCGCCCACACTTGCCGCTGTCGCCGCGATCAGCGGCCCCAGGATTGAGGCGCCGAACAGCCCGGCACGGCGCGCCAGCCGCCAGCCCGCAAGGCCGCACACGACCATCACCGCCAGCTCGTGGGGCGGGATGCTCACCGCCGGCGCGCCCGGCGCGCGCGTCAAGTCCGCCGCCCAGATCAGGCGCAACAGGAAGGGCAGCGCGACCACGATCACCAGCACCCTTGTTGCATGCACCAGCGACAGGCTGCGCACATCCGCGCCCGCCTCCTCGCCGAAGACGATCATGTCCTGAAGCCCCCCGGGCATGGCCGCATACCACGCCGTCGGGGCATCATAGCCGCACAGGCGCCGGAAATAGGGCACGCCAACGAGCCCGATCAGCGTCACCATGACCGGCACCAGGAGAAGCGTCGGCCAATGGCCGGGCAGGCTGGCCAGCACCGCAGGGCTCAGCGAGGCCCCCACCGCGACCCCGAGGATCGTGCGCATCCCCTCGTTGAGCGGCCGCACACCGCCCAGCGGCAGGCCGGCGAGCGCGCCGGTCAGGCAGGCGAAGATGGGCCCCAGAAGCCACGGCAGCGGCAGCCCGAGCAGCTTGAAGGCGGCCACGCCTGCCCCTGCCAGCGCGAAGGCGGTGAGAACCGGCCTCATGCCGACAGCGCCTTGAGCCGATAGCGCAGCGAGCTTTCCAGATGGGCGGCGGCCGCCGCACCCGCGGCCTCGGGCTCGCCGGCGCGAAGGGCTGCGATGATCGCCTCGTGCTCGGCGAGCACCACGTCGATGCGCGCCTCGTCCACATAGGTCGTCGGCCCCAGGAGCAAGAGCGCGTTGTTGAGGCTCCGGGCCGCTTCGAGCAGGAAGCGGTTGCGCGCCGCGCCATAGAGGGTGCGGTGGAAGTCCTGGTTGATCGCCGCTCCGCGCACCGGATCGGCCCGCGCCGCGGCGATATCGGCGTTCAAAGCGGCGAGCGTGTCGAACTGCGCGGCGATCCCGTGCCGGGCGGCCAGCTCGGCGGCTGTGCGCTCGAGCACGATGCGCATCTCGTAAAGCTCCACGATCTCGGCCTGGCCGAGCCGGCGGATGACCGCCCCGACCCGCGGTCGATGCTCGACAATGCCTTCCGCCTCGAGCCGGCGAAGCGCCTCGCGCACCGGCGTGCGCGAGAGCGCCAGCCGCTCGGCAAGCTTCTCTTCGCGCAACCGCTCGCCGGGGCGGATGCTGCCGTCGCGGATCAGCGCGATGATTGCGGCATGCGCCGCCTCGCCGCTCGATGCAGGCGAAGATCTCAGACCATCGCCCGGTGACGTTTCGGCCATTGGATCGCTCCTTCGCGCAGCTACTGGACTTTTTGTATCCACATGGATACAGAATGTCGCGTCACGCGGCGAAAGGCAAGGCGGGATGGGCGACTGGCGGAAACCTGACGTGCTGGTGATCGGCGGCGGCAACGCGGCGATGACCGCCGCACTCACTGCGCGAGAGACGGGCGCCTCGGTGACGGTGCTCGAGGCCGCGCCGCGCCCCTTGCGGGGCGGCAACACCCGGCACACCCGAAATTTCCGCTGCATGCATGACAGCCCTCTGGGCCGGCTTGCCGGGCGCTACGACGAAGCGGAATTCATCGCCGACCTGATGTCGGTGACGGCGGGCAACACCGACCCGGCGCTGGCGCGACTGGTGATTGCCGAAAGCCCCGAAATCTACCGCTGGATGGCCGCGCACGGCGTGCATTTCCAGCCCTCGCTGTCGGGCACGCTGTCGCTGTCGCGCACCAACGCCTTCTTCCTGGGCGGCGGCAAGGCGCTGCTCAACGCCTATTACGCCCGGGCCGAGGATGCCGACATCGCCGTTCGCTACCAAAGCCCGGTCACCGACATTGCCCTCGACGGCGAGCGGGTTGCCGAGGTCACCGCCACGATCGACGGGCACCCCGAAACGCTCACCCCCCGCGCGGTGGTCGTGGCCTGCGGCGGGTTCGAGGCCGATCTCGACTGGCTCACCCGCGCTTGGGGCCCGGCGGCGCGCAACTTCCTGGTGCGCGGGACGCCCTACAATCGCGGGACGGTGCTGCGCATGCTGCTTGATGCCGGGCTTGACCCGGTGGGCGATGCCACCCAGTGCCATGCCGTGGCCATCGACGGCCGGGCGCCGAAATTCGATGGCGGCATCGCCACGCGGGTGGATTGCGTGCCCTTCGGCATCGTCGTCAACCGAAGGGGCCTGCGCTTTCACGACGAGGGCGAGGATGTCTGGCCCAAGCGTTACGCCATCTGGGGCCGGCTGGTGGCCGCCCAGCCCGACCAGGTGGCCTATGCGATCATCGACGCGAGATCGCGCGATCTCTTCATGCCCACTGTCTTCCCGCCCGTCGAGGGGGCAAGCATGGGCGAACTCGCGGGCAAGCTCGGC
>RFGD01000363.1 GCA_003696705.1 Alphaproteobacteria bacterium
CCGCTACGATGGCATCAACTGGTCGGAGTTCGGTGGTCTTGCCGGCGTGACGGCAGGTGACGGCCTCTACAAGTCGGGCAACACCATGAACATCGGCGCTGCCGATGCCTCTATCGTGCTGGAGCCCGATGCCATACGCGTGGGCGTCGACGGCAGCACCATCGTGGTGGGTGTCAGCGGCCTCGAAGTGCCTGCTGGCGGCATCACGGCGACGCAGATCAACAGCTCGGCGCTCGGCACCACGCTCACCGGCGGCAACGGCACGCCCATCGACGTGGAAGGGTACACTGTCGCTGCCGGCGCCACGGTGTCGCGCAAGGTGGCTGTCACCGTCACCGACATGGGTGGCGGCGTCACCAAGAGCGTGCCGCATCCGCTCGGCACGAAAGACCTGATCGTGCGGGTGTACGATGCGACGACTGACGAAGAGATCTATTGCGACGTGCAGGTGACGACGACCGACGTCAAGCTGACGGCGACGGGGTCGCTGTTCTCTGCACGGGTAATCATCATGGGCTGATGAACGTACGCAGCGACATCATCATCAACGACAACCTGATCCGCCAGCTGGCGGCAGGCGTGGCGTCGTCCGATGCGGCGACGGTAGGGCAGCTGTCACAGCAGCTGACCGACGCCCTGTCGCTGTCGTCCATAGCCACGCTGGCCTCGCAGCTGGATAGCGGTGTTCAGGTGTCGTCACTGCCGGTGAGCGTCCCCATGGACGAGGGGCTGCTGGAGACCGGCAACACGGTGCGTGTCGTCGACCCCGCAACGATGAGCTACTACGACTTCGTGGTGAGCGCGGACGTAGCCTCTGGCGACACCGCCATCACGGTGACACCCGACACGCCTACGGTCACGCTGCCTGCCGGCAGCCTCATCCTGCTGCATGCCGAGGACGTAGCCCTCATGGCTAACAGCGGCAACGGCTTCGATGACCTGTTCGAGCTGGTGGAAGGCGGCGACTGGATCGTCATCGACGACATCGTGCTGGAGACCGATGCCAATGCCGGCGACGGCGCCACCGCCGGCATGCGTATGGACACCGACGGGCTGCGGCTCTACGATGCTACATCCACGCTGCCGGTCATCGACATCGACGCCGTCAACGGCACGCTGTCGATGAAGTACGTGTCGCTCACCGACGACGGCACGGCGGCGACGCCGGCGGTGCGGTGGGACGGCGACCCTGACACGGGCGTGTTCAGGGCCGCCGCTGACACGCTGGCGATAGCTACGGGCGGCTTTGAGCGCATGCGGGTGAGCAACAGCGGTGTCAACGTCTATGTCGACGTCGTCGGCAGCGGCCTCATCTCTGCCGACCAGATGAGCACGGCAGACACGATGACGGTGAACGGCCAGCTGTTGGTGACC
>RFGD01000364.1 GCA_003696705.1 Alphaproteobacteria bacterium
AGCGCGCCGATGAAGATCGCCATCGACCCCGACCCGGGAATGCCGAACAGCAGCGTCGGCACCAGCCCGCCGCCTTCCTTGGCGTTGTTGGCGCTTTCAGGTGCGATCACGCCGCGGATCTCGCCCGAGCCGAAGCGGCGCTTGTCCTTCGTTGTCTGCACGGCGTGGCCGTAGGCGATCCAGTCCACCACCGAGCCGCCCAGGCCGGGAATGACGCCGACCACCACGCCGATCAGCGCGCAGCGGGTGGACAGCCAGACATTGGCAAGCCAGTCGCGGATACCCTGAAGCCAGCCGCCACCAAGCGTCGGGCGGTCCGAGATCGCGCGGTCCTGGCGCAACAGCGCCACGATCTCGGGCACCGCGAAGATGCCAAGACCGACGATCACCAGCTTGAGCCCGTCCATGAGGTAGGGCGTATCGAAGCTCGACATCCGCAGCGCGCCGGCGCTGGCACCCTCGCCGATCGTGCCGACCAGCATGCCGAGCGCTGCCGCAACCAGCCCCTTGAGCGCGATGCGGCCCGCCAGCACCCCCACCATCGACAGCCCGAAAAGCGTGATCATCAGAAGCTCGGGCGTGCGGAACATCAAGACGATGGGGCGTGCGGCAAGGATGAACAGCGTCAGGAACGCCGCGCCCACCAGCCCGCCATAAAGCGAGGAGGCAAACGCCGCCGACAGCGCCCGCGCCGCCTGGCCCCTTTTTGCCAGGGGAAAGCCGTCGAGCACCGTGGCCTGGCTGGCAGAGGAACCGGGAATGCCCATCAGCACGCTGGTGAAGGTGTCGGAGGTGGGCACCACCGCGACCATGCCGATCATCAGCGCCAGCCCCAGAACGGGATCCATGCCGAATATGAAGGGCAAGAGGAGCGACAGCCCGGCGATGCCGCCGAGACCCGGGAACACCCCAATCGCCAGCCCCATCAGGACGCCGGCAACCAGATAGCCCAGCACCGCGGGCTGCAACACCAGTGCCGCCGCATCGCCGAGCGCGGGCAGGGCGGAAAACACAAGCTCCATCGATCCGATCCCCCGATGATGCCGAGATGGTCTCCGGCGGGCAGGCCGCCCGGCTCAGGAAGGGTGCAGCACCCCGGCGCGGGGCCGGGATGCCAGCGGTCTGTGCGTGCGCAGGCTCAGTTCAGCGACACGCCGTAGCGCTCTTTCAGCCAGTTGATGACGAAGGCCTTGGCCGAGGGCGGAACGCTGATCGCCTGCGACAGCGCCTTCTGCGCGGCCGCGCCGGTCATCTGCGGATACTTGCCCAGCCGCTTGGCCGAGATCTCGGCGAAGTCGGGCCGTGCCTTCACCCGCTCGAAGGCGGCGGTATAGGTGTCGATCGCCTCCTGGGGCGCGCCCTTGGGCAGGAACACCATCTTCTGGGCCGGGAAGCCGGCGATGAAAAACGCCTTCCAGGCTTCCCAGGCATCGCCCGAGGTCTCGCAGCCC
>RFGD01000365.1 GCA_003696705.1 Alphaproteobacteria bacterium
CAGGACGAGCCCCGACGGCGCCTCTTTCTTCTGCGCCTCGAGCGGCAGTTCCATCCAGGCGCGCAGCGTCCGTTCGTCCGGGACCACGCGCTTGCCCATGGCCAGCAGATCCAGATCGAGCGTCCGCGCCGCCCAGCGCGTTCGGCGGACCCGGCCCATCCCGCGCTCGACGGCGTGAAGATGCGCCAGAAGCGCCGACGGCCCGAGCGTCGTGCGGAGCATCGCGACGGCATTCACGAAATCCGGGCCCGAACCGGGTGGAAAGGCCGGGGTGCGATAGAGCCGGCTTGCCGAGACGAGGCGGACCGATTCGCCACCGATGCGCGACAGCGCCGCGCGCAGCACATGTTCGGGGCGACCAAAGTCGGGTGACGTCACGTTACCGCCAAGCGCGACGAGGGCGATTTCGCTGTCTTCACCCGTCTTCACCGGCCGGTTGCCTGACAAAGGGTATTGTGTCACCGTTTCCTATCCTTATTTTACCGCACCGGCCGTGCCCCCGCGGGAACCTTTTGAAACCACGCCGCGGGCGGGAGGAATACTGGAAAGGAACGTCATGTTCTACAAGGACGAACGGCTTGCGCTGTTCATCGACGGATCGAACCTTTACGCGTCGGCGAAGGCGCTCGGGTTCGACATCGATTACCGGCTGCTGCGCAACGAATTCATGCGGCGGGGCAAGCTGGTGCGTGCCTTCTACTACACGGCGCTTCTGGAAACCGACGAGTATTCGCCCATTCGGCCGCTGGTGGACTGGCTGCACTACAACGGCTTCGCGATGCGCACGAAGCCCGCGCGCGAATTCACCGACAGCCAGGGCCGGCGGAAGGTCAAGGGCAACATGGAGGTCGAGCTGACGGTCGACGCGCTCGAGCTTGCCCCCTATCTCGAACACGCCGTCCTGTTCTCGGGCGATGGCGATTACAAGCCGCTGATCGAGGCGCTGCAGCGCAAGGGCGTGCGCGTCTCCGTCGTCTCGACGATCCGGTCGTCCACGCCCATGATCGCCGACGAGCTTCGGCGCCAGGCCGACACGTTCATCGAGCTGGACGAGCTTCGCGACATCATCGGCCGCCCGCCAAGAGAGCCCCGCGACCGTGGCGAAGAGATGCAGTTGAACGGCGATCAGGCGGAATAGGCCCTGACAGGCCCCCGGCGGCGAAGGAAACGAAAGGCTGCGCATGTCCAGGCCCGCGATGACCCTTGTCCTGGCCGAGCCGCGCGGTTTCTGCGCGGGCGTCGACAGGGCCATAAAGATCGTCGAACTGGCGCTCGAGAAATGGGGCGCGCCGGTCTACGTCCGCCACGAGATCGTCCACAACCGCTATGTCGTCGACCGGCTGCGCGCGCTTGGCGCCGTCTTCGTCGAGGAACTGGACGAATGCCCCGACGACCGGCCCGTCATATTCTCGGCCCATGGCGTGCCGAAATCCGTGCCGGCCGAAGCCGAACGGCGGCACATGATCTATGTCGATGCCACCTGCCCCCTGGTCTCGAAGGTTCATATCGAGGCCGAGCGCCACCATGCCAACGGGTTGCAGATGGTCATGATCGGCCACGCCGGCCACCCCGAGGTCATCGGCACCATGGGCCAGTTGCCAGAGGGCGAGGTCCTTCTGGTCGAGACGGTGGCGGACGTCGGGCGCATCGCGCCGCGCGACCCCGCGCGGATTGCCTACATCACGCAGACGACCCTGTCGCTTGACGACACCGAGGAAATCGTCGCCGCGCTGCGCGCCCGATTTCCGGACATTGTCGGGCCCCACAAGGAAGACATCTGCTATGCCACGACCAATCGGCAGGAAGCAGTGAAGGCGATCGCGCCCGAGGTCGAGGCGATGCTGGTGATCGGTGCGCCGAACTCGTCGAACTCCCGGCGCCTCGTCGAGGTGGCGCGCGCCGCCGGCTGCCCGCGGGCACAGCTTGTGCAGCGGGCGGGCGACATCGACTGGTCCGATCTGGAAGGGGTCGGCGCCGTGGGGATAACGGCAGGGGCGAGCGCGCCCGAGATTCTGGTCGAGGAGGTGCTCGATGCCTTCCGGGCGCGCTACGACGTTGCCCTCAAGACCGTCACGACCGCGACCGAAAACGTCTCGTTCAAGGTGCCGCGCGTCCTGCGGGCGACGGCATGACCGCAGACCGCGAGACGCTTGCCTTCTACGACAGCGCCGCACCGCGCTATGCGGCCCGGTTCAGCCGGGCGCGTCCCGACAGGGACCTTGCCGCTTTCATCGCCGCGCTCGCGCCGGGCGCGCGCGTCCTTGACCTTGGCTGCGGGCCGGGGCAAGGCGCGGCAATGCTGCGCGATGCGGGCCTTGTCGTCGATGCCGTGGATGCCAGCGAGGGCATGGCCCGGCTGGCCCGCGAGAGGTTCGGGATCGACGTCACCGTGCAGGAGTTCTCGGACATCGACGCGGTTGCGCGCTACGACGGCATCTGGGCGAACTTCTCGCTTCTCCACGCCCCGCGGGCCGAGATGCCGGCCCATCTTCGCCGGTTGCACCGCGCGCTGAAGCCCGGCGGGCTCTTGCACCTTGGCCTCAAGCTTGGCCGTGGCGAGGGGCGCGACCACCTCGGCCGCTTCTATGCCTATTACGAAGAGGCCGAGCTGGACGCGCTTCTGCGCGCGGCCGGCTTCGCGCCTGTCGCACGGCGAACCGGGCGGGCCACCGGCATGGCCGGCACGCCGGATCCGTTCATCATCATGCGTGCCCGTGCCTGAGATCATCGCCTATACCGACGGGGCCTGCTCGGGCAATCCCGGCCCGGGCGGCTGGGGCGTCCTTCTGGTGGCGCGCGAAGGCGATCGCGTCCTCAAGGAGCGCGAACTCAAGGGCGGAGAGCCCGAAACGACCAACAACCGAATGGAGCTGATGGCGGCGATCAAGGCGCTCGAGGCACTGGACCGGCCAAGCGAGATCACGATCGTCACCGACAGCGTCTATGTCCGCTCGGGCATCACCGACTGGCTGGCGAAGTGGAAGCGGAACGGCTGGCGGACGGCCGGTCGGAAGCCGGTCAAGAACGAAGACCTGTGGCGCCGCCTCGACGAGGCGGCGGCGCGCCATACGGTGCACTGGAAATGGGTCAAGGGCCATGCCGGCCACCCCGAGAACGAGCGCGCGGACGCCCTTGCCAGGGCCGGCATGGCGCCGTTCAAGAAAAGACGCGACGGAAACGGCCAGGGCTGACACCGCGGCGGTGCTAGCGCCGCCGGTATCGCTGCCACAGCCAGACCAGAAGCATGGCGCCGAGGACCGCCCCGACAAAGCCGCCGGCAAGACCGGTGACGGTTGCGAGGAAACGCAACAACAGCCCGCCGATCAGCGCGCCCAGAACCCCGATCGCGATTGTCGTCAGGATATCGGCCTCGATCTTCATGAGCCGTGTCGCGATGAACCCCGCGGCGGCGCCGATGATGATGAGATAGACAACGATCATGGCCGGAGCATTGCACGACACCCGCCCGAGGGGAAGCCCCGCCCCTGCGGGCCGACCCGAGCCGCACGCCGCGGGCGTCAGGTCAGACGCGGCGGCAGTTCCATGCCGCGCACCAGCTCCTCGGCCGTCATGGGGCGCTTTCCGGCGCGCTGCGCGCGCAGGATGCGCACCGCGCCCGTCCCGCAGGCGACCACGAGCGGCGGCGCGACGATCTCGCCCGGTGCCCCCGACGGCCCCTCGGCCACGCGGGAGTCGAGAAGTTTCAGCCGCTCGCCGCCCGCCTCGCACCAGGCGCCGGGGAAGGGCGACAGGCCCCGGATCTTGCGGTCGACCTCGGGCGCCGGGCGCGACCAGTCGACCCGCGCTTCGGCCTTGTCGATCTTGTCGGCATAGGTGACGCCGCTTTCGAGCTGCGGCCTGGGCGGGAAGGCATCGGGGTCTGCCAGGACCCGCACGACAAGCTCTGCGCCCATCGCCGCCAGCCGGTCGTGAAGCGTTGCCGCAGTATCCGTCTCGGAAATCGGGGTGCGCTCGCAGGCGCGGACCGGTCCGGTGTCGAGCCCTTCGTCCATCTGCATGATGCAAACCCCGGTTTCGGCATCGCCGGCCATGATGGCGCGCTGAATGGGGGCGGCGCCGCGCCAGCGCGGCAACAGCGAGGCGTGGATATTCCACGCGCCAAGCCGCGGCGCCTCGAGGATCGGCCGGGGCAGGATGAGCCCGTAGGCAACCACGATGGCCACGTCCGCGTCGAGCGCGGCAAACTCGCGCTGGACCGCAGCGTCGCGAAGCGTCACCGGGTGGCGAACAGGGATGCCGAGCGCCTCGGCCCGGCGGTGCACCGGCGTCGGGCGGGGCTTCTTCCCCCGCCCCGCCGGTCTCGGCGGCTGGGTATAGACGGCGGCAACCTCGTGGCCCGCGGCGACGATGGCGTCGAGCGCGGGAACCGAAAAGTCGGGCGTACCCATGAAAACGACGCGCATCGCTACCCCCGCCGCGCCAGCTTCCGCGCCCGTTCGATCAGCATCTGCCGCTTCACCCGGCCAAGACGGTCGAAGTACATCCGCCCGTCCAGGTGGTCGATCTGATGCTGAACGCTGGTCGACGCCAGTCCCGAGAACCGGCGCCGCCGGCGGGTCCCGCTTTCGTCGAGATAGACGACCTCGACCCATTCGGGCCGTTCAAGCATGGCCGAAACGCCGGGAAGGTTCGGGCTCGCCTCCTCATGCCGGCTGAGCTCGGCGGCGCTTGCCACGATCTCGGGGTTGGCAAGGCGGAACGCCGCATGCCCCGTCCCGGTTTCGTCGACGACGGCCAGGCGCAGCATGACGCCGATCTGCGGCGCGGCAAGCCCGACGCCGGGCATGGCCACCATCGTGTCGATCATGTCCTGCCAGATGGCACGAACGCCGTCGTCCACGGCCTCGACCGGCGCGGCCGGCGTCCGCAGACGGCGGTCCGGCCCGGCGACGAAAGGCCGGACGGTCACGCCTCGGCCTTCGCCCGCGCACGCTCGCGCTTCAGCTTCATCATCTTGCGGGTGATCATCTGACGCCTGAGCGGTTTCAGATAGTCGATGAACAGCTTTCCGTTCAGATGGTCAATCTCGTGCTGGACGCAGGTCGCCCAGAGCCCCGAGAAATGCTCCTCGCGCATTTCGCCCCCAAGGTCGAGCCAGCGCACCCGAACCTCGGCCGGGCGCGTGACCTCGGCATATTGTTCCGGGATCGACAGGCAGCCTTCCTCGTAGCTTCTCGTCTCTTCGGACGCCCAGGTGACTTCGGGGTTGACCAGGACCATCGGACGGGGCCCGTCGCCCTCGTCCCCCTTCGCGCAATCCATGACCAGGACGCGCTTCAGCACGCCGACCTGCGGCGCGGCCAGGCCGACGCCGGGGGCGTCGTACATTGTCTCGAGCATGTCGTCGGCAAGCCGGCGCAGCTCGTCGTCGATCACCTCGACAGGGGCGCAGACCTTCTTCAGGCGCGGGTCGGGATGGATGAGGATCGGGCGTATTGTCATGGCCCTTCATGTAGGCCATGGCCGCCCGCGCTGCAACGGCCTTGCGCCCACCGAAGAAGACGCTAGCGTGGCCCAAACCCAAGCGAGGGACAGATGAACACCGACAGCGAATTCGACGAGATCATAGAGCGCCGCGGCACCCACTCGGCCAAGTGGGACACGATGGAACAGATCTATGGCGTTCCGGCCACGGACGGCATCGCCATGTGGATCGCGGACATGGACTTTCGCGCCCCGGCCTGCGTGCGCCGTGCGCTCGCCGACATGTGCGAGCATGGCGTCTTCGGCTATTTCGGCGACGAGCGCGACTATCGCGCCGCCATCGGATGGTGGATGCAGA
>RFGD01000366.1 GCA_003696705.1 Alphaproteobacteria bacterium
CGGCTATCTCAGCCGCGCGCCCTTGAACGTGTCCGTGGCATGGCAGGCCCCGCAGTTGGTGCCGAAACGCCCCTTGTGAACGTCGTCGCGACGATGACAACCGATGCACGCCGTGGGCGGTTTCAGGGGGTTCTTCATCCCCTCGACATGGCAGGCCCGGCAGACAAGACCCTTGTGCTGGCCGGTCAGCTTGAACTTGGTCTGGGTGTCATGGTCGAAGGACCACAGCGCCCAGTCATTGGGGTTGTGACAAGTCTCGCACTTCGGGCCAAGCGTCCCCTTGTGGGTGTCGTCCTGACGGTGACATTCGACGCAGTCGACGGGCGTGCCGCGGTAGGTTTCGTCGATATGGCAGGCCTCGCACGGGACAAGGACGTGCAACCCGATGAGCGGGAACTTCGTGATGTCGTGATCGAAGGCGACGCCTTCGCGCCAGCCCTCCTCGGCATGGCAGCTGTCGCAACGCTCGCCCAGCTTGCCCTTGTGGGGGTCATCCTTCTTGTGGCAGCTCACGCAGTCGGGCTTCGGCTCTCCCTTCGCGTCGGTGGGCGAATGGCAGGCCTGGCAGGCGGCCTTTGCGTGCTTGCCGCGAAGCGGGAACTTCGTGTCCTTCGCGTGGTCGAAACTGACCTTCGTCCACCCCGCCGGCGAATGACAGGTTTCGCATTTCGGTCCGACGCTGGCCTGGTGCACGTCCTGGATCCGGTGGCAGCCGACGCAGGTCAGGGGCAGTTCCTTGTAGGTCTCGGCCACGTGGCAGGCCTGGCAGGCCACCTTCTGATGGCCGTCCTTGAGGGCAAAGCGCGTCTTCGAATGGTCAAAGGGCCGGAGATCGGTCCAGGCCACGGGCTTGTGGCAGGTCTCGCACTCGCGGCCAAGGCGTCCCTTGTGCGGCTCGTCCTCCTTGTGGCAGTCGACGCAGGCGCCCGGGGCCTCGCGGAACTTCTTGCCGGCCTCGTGGCAGCCGTCGCAGGCGACCGCGGCATGGGCACCTTCAAGCGCGAAATCCGTCAGTCCATGATCGAAGGTCTCGGCATCGAGCCCGACGATGTCCGCGTCGCGCCCGATATGA
>RFGD01000367.1 GCA_003696705.1 Alphaproteobacteria bacterium
GCGCGCGGGGCCTCGTCTGCGGGGTCGTCCTTCTCGACATGTGGTCAGCTTGCGCGCTGGCGCGCGCCGGCGCAAGCGGCCTCAGTCGGGACGGATCAGACTGCCGGCGCCATGTTCGGTGAAAAGCTCGAGAAGGACGGCGTTCGGGGCCCGGCCGTCAAGAATGACCACCGCGCGCACGCCGCCCTCGAGCGCGGCAAGGGCCGTCTCGGCTTTCGGGATCATGCCGCCCGCGATGACGCCATCCGCGATGAGGGCGCGAACCTGGTCAGGGGTCATCTGCGTGACGACCTCGCCCGATGCGTCCTTGACCCCGGCGACATCCGTCAGAAGAAGGAACCGATCGGCCTTGAGCGCCGCGGCGATGGCCCCGGCGGCCGTGTCGCCGTTGATGTTGAAGGTTTCGCCGTCGCGACCGGCGCCGATGGGCGCGATCACCGGGATCATCCCATTGGCGAACAACGAGCGCACGACGTCGGGGTTGACCTCGACCGGGCGGCCGACGAAGCCGAGCGACGGGTCGTCCGCCTCGCAGATCATCAACCTTGCGTCCTTGCCGGAAAGCCCCACCGCGCGGCCGCCCTCGGCATTGATGGCCTGCACGATCCGCTTGTTGATAAGGCCCGACAACACCATCTCGACCACCTCGACGGTGGCGCTGTCGGTGACGCGCTTGCCGCGGACGAAGCTCGAGGCGATGCCGAGCCTGTCCAGCATCGCGTTGATCATGGGCCCGCCGCCGTGGACCACGACCGGGTTGACGCCCACCTGCCGCATCAGGACGATGTCCCGGGCGAAGCTGCGCATGGCGTCGTCGTCACCCATGGCATGGCCGCCGAACTTGATGACGACGATGGCGCCGGTGTAGCGCTGAAGATAGGGAAGGGCCTCGGACAGCGTGCGCGCTGTGGCGATCCAGTCGCGGTTCATGTTTCTCTTCTTCATTGTCGGGCCTGCGGTTGTCCTGGCACCTGCAATAAAGGCTTGGTCACGCCCTGCCAAGTCGCCGGCGGCGTCTCAGTCGATGGCGGCGATGGCCGCGCGGAGGGCGTCGATGCCCTGCCGCTTCTCGGCCGAGGTCACGATGATCTCGGGATAGGCGGCGGGATGGCGGCGCAGAACCTCTCGCACGTCGTCGAGGCGCCGGGCGAGCTCGGCGGCCTTGACCTTGTCCGCCTTCGTCAGGACGACCTGAAAGGTCACCGCGCTCTGGTCGAGAAGGGACATGATTTCCTCGTCGACCTTCTTGGCCCCGTGGCGTGCGTCCAGAAGCACGAAGGCGCGCCGCAGCGTCGGCCGGCCGGCGAGATAGGCGCGCAGAAGGCGTTGCCACTTCTCGACCACGGGTTTCGGCGCCTCGGCATAGCCGTAGCCCGGCAGGTCCACAAGGTAGTGGCTCTCGCCCAGCGTGAAGAAGTTGATTTCCTGCGTCCGGCCGGGCGTGTTCGAGGCCCGGGCAAGCCCGCGCCGCCCTGTCAGCGCGTTGATGAGAGACGATTTCCCGACGTTGGACCGGCCTGCGAAACAAACCTCGACGCGGTCGGCCGGCGGAAGCCCTTCGAGCGCCACGACCCCCTTGAGGAAGGCTACGGGGCCGGAAAAGAGCCGCCTTGCCGCCTCAAGTTCGGCGCCTTCGGGCTCGGCCGCCACGGGGAAATCGAGCTTCATGAGATGACCTCGACCGGGTCGCCTTCCCGGACCTCGCCGGGTTCGATGACCTCGGCGTAGACCCCGAAGTCGCGGTGGCCCCAGGCGGACTGCAAGAGCCCGAGGGTGTCGGCGTCGCGATGCCCGGTGGCCGGATCGACCGTGGTCGCGAGGCATCGGCGGATGCGTTCGCGCACCTCGAGCACCGCCGTTCCAAGCCGAATGCGCTTGCCGAGCCATTCGAACTCTTCCCATGGGGCCAACCCCTCGACGAGGAAGTTTGCCCGCCATCTGAGCGGCGACAACGTCCGGCCAAGACGGCCTTCAACCGCGCGGTGCGAGCCGAGGCCCGCGAGGCTGATCGACGGATACTCGGTGTCCGTCATGCCGCGATCGCCGGCGCGGTAGACGAAGGCGGGCCGGGCACGTTCGGGCGGAGAAATGGGCCCGAGCCAGTCGACAAGCCGTGCGGCATCCGCCGGGTCGTCGGGCGCGACGGTGATTTCGTCAAGCTCCGGATGGGTCAGCGTGACCCGCCCCGTGGCTTCGTCGAGATGGGCCCGGACGGCCTGAAGCTGCGGAGCCTTGGCGCCGATGTGGAAGTTCGCGCAGGGTGCCCATTTCGGGTCCTTGGGCGTCACCTTGGCGGCCTCATGGGCAACGGCCCATGTCCGGTCGCCCGGCA
>RFGD01000062.1 GCA_003696705.1 Alphaproteobacteria bacterium
GCGCCATGTTCAGATGCCCATGGCGCGCAACGCCGCGCCCTTGCCGAAAAGGCGCGCGTGTTCCTGCAACGCGAAACGGTCGGTCATGCCCGCGATGTAATCGGTGACGACCCGGGCCAGGCCCGTCTCGCCGGCGGCCCGGGCGACGTCGCGCTGCCACTCCTCGGGCAAGAGCGAGGGATCGGCGCAATAGGCCCCGAACAGCTCCTCGACCACCTGCGTCACCTCCTGGCGCATGGCGACGACCGACGGGGCGCGATACATGCGGCGAAAGAGAAAGCCCCGGATTTCCTTCAGGTCACGCCACAGACCGGCCGAGAAGCGCGCCACGGGATAGCCAAGCCCCCGCACCTCGGCGGCGGTCCTCGCACCGGCTTCGCCAAGGCGCGCGCAGGTCGTGTCGATGACGTCCTCGACCAGAATGCCGAAGAAGCGCCGAAGCGCCTCGTGGCGGCGCCGATGCGCCTCGAGCCCGGGATAGAGCCGGTCCACCTCGGCAAAGCAACTGTCGAGGACCGGCAGGGTGGCCAGGTCATCTTCGGTGAACAGCCCGGCGCGCAGCCCGTCGTGCAGGTCGTGGTTGTTGTAGGCCACGTCATCGGCAAGGGCGGCCACCTGCGCCTCGGGCCCGGCGTGGGTGTCAAGTTCAAGGTCGTGGAGGCGGTTGTAGTCCTCGAGCGCATAGGGCCGCGGCGCCGGCACCGGCCCGTTGTGCTTGGCGATCCCCTCGAGCGTTTCCCACGTCAGGTTGAGGCCGTCGAAACGGGCGTAGTGGCGCTCGAGCGAGGTGACGATGCGAATGGCCTGCGCATTGTGGTCGAAGCCGCCGTGCGGGGCCATCAGGCGGTGAAGCGCCTCCTCGCCCGTGTGGCCGAAGGGCGGATGGCCAAGATCGTGCGCGAGCGCCACGGCCTCGGTCAGCTCGGCGTTGAGGCCCAGCGCCCCTGCAATCGTGCGCGCGACCTGGGCGACCTCGATCGAATGGGTCAGGCGCGTGCGGAAATAGTCGCCCTCGTGCTCGACGAACACCTGCGTCTTGTGCTTGAGCCGGCGGAAGGCCGAGGAATGAATGATCCGGTCGCGATCGCGCTGAAACGCCGAACGGAAGGTCGAGGAATCTTCGGGGAACAGGCGCCCCCGGCTGTCCTCGGCCCGCGTTGCCAATGTGGAAAACATCTTCTGCCCGTTGATCCTGTCTGTCCCCGGGGACTATATATTCGGATTGTCCGGGCTTTCCCATGCCCTTCACGTAATCCGGAAGGACGGCGATGTTGACACTGCCACCGAAAGTGACCGACCGCGCCTATGCCCGCCTTGCCGAGATCCTTGCCGAAACCGGAGAGGACAAGGCCCTTCGCATCGCGGTCGAAGGCGGCGGGTGTTCGGGATTTCAGTATGACATCCGCCTTGACGACCCGGCCGAGGACGATCTTGTCCTTGAACGCGACGGGCTGCGCGTCGTCATCGACGCGGTGTCGCTGCCCTTCCTGCAGGATGCGACGATCGACTATACCGAAGAGCTCATCGGCGCGCGCTTCGTCATAGAGAACCCGAACGCGACCAGCGCCTGCGGCTGCGGCACGAGCTTCTCGATCTGACATCGAAGGAACCCGGTGCGGCCGGCACAGGCGGGACACGGACCGCCGGGACCAAGGCCAGGGGCCGAGGCACAGGCAGGCACAGGCAGGGAGGGCGCCAGTGAGGATCGCCACGTTCAACATCAACGGGATCAAGGCGCGGCTCGAAGCCCTTTTGCAGTGGCTGGGCGAGTGCAAGCCAGACGTCGCCCTTCTGCAAGAGCTGAAATCGACTGACGAGGCCTTCCCGGCCGAACCCATCGAAGCCCTGGGCTACAACGTCGCCACCCACGGGCAGAAGGGGTTCAACGGGGTCGCCATCCTGTCGCGCCATCCCATCGAGGACGTCGTGCGCGGCCTGCCCGGCGATGACGGCGACGAACAGGCGCGTTGGATCGAGGCGACGGTCTGTGGCGACGGTCGGCCGGTTCGCGTCGTCAGCCTGTATCTGCCGAACGGCAATCCCGCGCCCGGCCCGAAGTTCGACTACAAGCTGGCCTGGATGGCGCGGATGCGCGACCGCGTGGGCGACATTCTGGCCACCGAGGAGCCGACCGTCCTTGCCGGCGACTACAACGTGATCGCCCAGCCCGAGGACGCCGAGTTTCCCGACCGCTGGCTTGACGATGCGCTGTTTCGCCCGGAAAGCCGGGCTGCCTTCCGGCGCATCCTCTACATGGGCCTGACCGATGCCTTCCGGGTCCGTCATCGCGGCAAGGGGCACTACACGTTCTGGGACTATCAGCGCGGCGCCTACCAGGAGAACAACGGCATCCGCATCGACTATGCGCTCCTGACGCCGCAAGCCGCCGACCTTCTCGAAGACGCCTATATCGACGCGCACATCCGCTCTCGGGAACGGCCGTCGGACCACGTTCCGGTGGTGATCGAACTTCGCGACCGCGGCTGAGGGCGCGCCCCGCCCCCGCGAAGGCACGCACCCGACGCTTACCCGGCCGCCCCCTGCCCCGTTCCTGCCGCCGCGGCGGTGACGTCGTGCCGGTAGAGCCAGTCGAAGCGGCGAAGCATGAGCCCGGGCGCAAGCCGCCCCGCAAGACCAAGCGCGGCGTGCGCCGGCAACCGCACCAGGGGCGAGGACAGATGATAGGCGCGGGCGTTCCGATTCGCCGTCTCGACGATGCGCCGGACGCGCGGGCGGCGGGCGGCGGCATAGGCCGCGAGCGCACCCGGGACCGCCCCGGCCCCGCCTCCCACGGCCAGCCGCTCGGCCAGGACCCAGGCGTCCTCGATGGCCATGACCGCGCCCTGTGCCAGAAACGGCAGCGTGGGATGCGCCGCATCCCCCAGAAGGGTGACGCGGCCCGCGGACCAGACCGGCGCGACCTCGTGGCGAAAGAGCCCCCAGAGGCGGACCGTCTCGACCCGCTCGAGAAGCGCCTGCGCGTCC
>RFGD01000063.1 GCA_003696705.1 Alphaproteobacteria bacterium
CCGTCGCCAGAGAAATCAACTGCATAGGACAGATATGACGTCGGAATGAACTGTGTGTGACCCATGGCGCCGGCCCAGCTTCCGCGCATGTCTTCGGGTGTGACGTCGCCTGCCTGAAGGATGCGAAGCGCGGCAAGAAGCTGGCTCTCGAAGAAGGCGCCGCGACGGCCGTCGAAGGCAAGCGTCGCCAAGGCCTCGACCGTCGGAATGTTGCCGCGCTGGGCGCCGTAGGCGCTTTCGATCCCCCAGATCGCCACGACAATCTCGGCGTCGACCCCGTAGCGGGCCTCGATCCGGTTCAAGAGGTCCCGATGGCGCCGAAGCGCTGCCTGGCCGTTTCGGATCCGCGTCGGCGAAACCGCGGTATCGAGATAGTCCCAGATCTGCCGTGTGAACTCGCTCTGTGTGCGATCCTTCTCGATCACGCTGGTGTTGTAGCGCAGTCCCGAAAGGGCCGCATTCAGCGTTGCGGCATCTATGCCAAGGCCCAGTGCGCGTCTGCGGAAGCCCGCGATCCAACGATCGAAGGCGCGGTTTGACGTGGCAATATGCACTTCCCCTTCCCCCGCCTCTGCCGATCGGGGCGCGGGGCGCGGCGATGTGCCGGGCGCGGCCGAAACGGCAGAACCCGCCGCCATCGCCACCAATGTCACCACCCATGCAAAACCGCGAAACCGCATCGCCTCTCTGCCCGTAGCCCCGTCAGCCCAAGTCTAGAGGAGGCGGGCCAGCACGGGAACAGGGGAAGCGGCTTACCTGGGCTTCCGGGCGGTTTTTCGCGCCGCTTTCGCGACCTTCTTCTTGTGCCGGACCAGCTTGCGCCCCTGCGCCGGACGCGTCTGGCGTTTCGACCCGGGTCCCGTCGCCCGTCTTGTCGAGGCGCGTTTCCGGCCGTTGCCAGCGATTGCCGTGCCCTCGATCGACAGAAGTTCAAGGATGAGGCCACCGCTGACCGGATCGGCCTCGGAAAGGCGCGCCGTGACGCGCTGACCGATGGCGATCCTGGTGCCGGAGCGTTCGCCCACCAGCACCTGTTCGTGCGGATCGAAGCGGAAATACTCGTTGCCAAGCGACGAAACCGGCACCAGCCCGTCCGCGCCCGTGTCGTCAAGCTTCACGAACAGCCCGAACCGTGCAATGCCCGAAACGCGGCCCGTGAATTCGGCGCCCACGCGCGCGGCCAGGAAGGCGGCGAGATAGCGATCGGCGGTGTCGCGCTCGGCCGCCATCGAGCGACGCTCGGCCTCGGAGATGAGCTTTGCCGTCTCGTCGAGGTGTTCGATGTCCCAGGCCGAAAGCCCGTCGTCGCCCCACCCATGGGCGGTGATCAGCCCCCGGTGCACAAGAAGGTCGGCATAGCGCCGGATCGGCGAGGTGAAATGCGCGTAGCGCCTGAGCGCAAGGCCGAAATGGCCAAAGTTTTCCGGCGCGTAATAGGCCTGGGTCATGGAGCGCAGCGTCGCCATGTTGATGAGTTCGTCGAACTCGGTGCCTTCTGCCTGAGCCAGAAGGCGGTTGAGATGTTCGGTCCGAAGGACCTGTCCCTTGGCAAGCGTCAGCCCGGCACCGCGCGCGACCTCGCGCAGCGCCTCGATCTTTTCGGGCGCAGGCTCTTCGTGGACACGATAGAGAAGCGGGCTTCGCTTCTTCTCGAGGGTTTCTGCCGCCGCCACGTTGGCAAGGATCATGAACTCCTCGATGAGCCGGTGGGCGTCGAGACGCTCGCGGAAGGCGACCGACACGACCTCGCCGCTTTCCGAAAGGACGATCTTTCTTTCCGGCAGGTCGAGGTCGAGCGGCTGGCGGACCGACCGCGCCGTCCGGGCCGCGTCATATGCGGCATAGAGCGGGCGCAGGATCGTATCCAGAACCGGGGCCGTCCGCTCGTTCGGCTGGCCGTCGATGGCATCCTGGACTTCCTGGTAGCTGAGCGTCGCCCGTGACCGGATCATGGCGCGATGAAAGTCGTGGTGGCGCTTCCTGCCCTTGGCGTCGAGGACCATGCGCAGGGCGATGACCGGCCGGTTCACCCCTTCGTGGAGCGAGCAGAGATCGCCCGAAAGCCGGTCCGGCAGCATCGGCACGACCCGATCGGGGAAATAGGTCGAGTTGCCGCGCCGACGCGCTTCCCGGTCCAGGGCCGAGCCCGGGCGAACGTAATGAGCGACGTCGGCAATCGCGACCCAGACGATATGCCCGCCCGGGTTCTTCGGGTCGCTGTCGGGGTTTGCGAAGACGGCGTCGTCATGGTCGCGGGCGTCGGCCGGGTCGATGGTGATGAAGTCAAGGTCCCTCAGGTCCATCCGGCCCTTGAGCGACGCCGGCTTGGCGCGTTCGGCTTCGGCAATCACCTCGGGCGGAAACTCGTCGGGGATTCCGTGCTGGTGGATCGCGATGAGCGAGACCGCTTTCGGCGCCGTCGGGTCGCCGAGCCGGGCGATGACGCGCGCCCTTGGCAGGCCGAGGCGGGCGCGCGGGCCCGTCTGCTCGGCTTCGACCAGCTCTCCGTCGCGGGCACCGCCCGCGGCTTCGCGCGGAACAAGCCATTCGCGGTCGACCCCCTTGTCGATGGGCACGATGCGTCCGCCCTCGGCGGTCTTTCGGAAAATGCCCAGGACTTTCGTGGGCCCCGCCGAAATTCGGCGTATCAGCTTGGCATCATAGGCATGATCGGCGCCGTCGACACGCGTCAGGCGCGCAAGAATGCGGTCGCCGGGGCCAATGGCCGGGTCGCGGTCGCGAAGGTGAAGAAGCACCCGCGGTGCGGGCGCCTCTCCATGCCATTCGAGCGGTTCGGCAAAAAGGTCACCTTCGGAATCGGGCTCGAGAACCCGCAGAACGGTAACGGGCGGCAGTTCGCCGGCGCCGGCATAGCTGCGCCTGTGACGGGCGAGCTGCCCCTCGGCCTCCATCTCGGAAAGCAGGCGTTTCAGCTCGATCCGCGCCGCACCCTTGACGCCGAACGCCTTGGCGATGTCGCGCTTCGAGGCCTTGTCGGGGTGATCGGAAATCCAGGCCAGGATCTCGGCCTTAGTGGGAATGTTGTTCATGTTGTCCGTATGTATGTCGTTGGGAGCGGCCCGAGCCGGGCCGCAAATGTCCTGAGGTCAAGATGGGCGTCCCCGGCCCGCCGGGCAAGACAGGCGCGCAAGGTCATGGATCGTGTCGACATCCGAAAGCGTCCCGACGGTCGCGATCGGGGGAGGGAGCGTCCGAAGCGTGTCGGCAAGGGCGTGCGGGCCGGACCAGCGCACATCGGCGAAAAGGAAGGGCGAGACGGCCTGGACACGCCGGAGCCCGACAAGCCAGTAGCCACCGTCGGTCGCGGGACCGACAACTGCCGGGGCCCGTCCGAGGGCCCTGAATGCACTCCAGATCAGCGCGGGCGTGATGCCGGGGATGTCGGCGCCGATGATGACCGCGGGACCCGGCGGAAGACGACGAAAGATGCGGCGCATGCGTTGGCCCAGGTCGCCCGATCCCTGCGGGATTCGCGCCGTCCCCACCGGCCAGAACCGCGAACGCATCCCCGCAGCGTCCGGGGCAACCGCAAGAACGGTCCGCCATCGGGGGTCCCGCGCCAGACGCCGGACGAGCGTCCGGGTCTGCCAGCGAAACCACCAGGCCGCATCCGTCATGCCGATGTCACGGCCAAGGCGCGTCTTGACCCGGCCGGCCAGCGGTTCCTTGACCATGATGACAAGGTGGCGTTCAGCCATGGAAATAGTCGTGCAGGATCCGCCGGTAGATGGCCGCAAGCGCCCGGATCTCGTCGACGGGCACCCGTTCGTCAACCTGATGCATGGTCTTGCCGGCAAGGCCGAATTCGACGACCGGGCAGTGGTCCTTGATGAAGCGCGCGTCCGAGGTCCCCCCCGAGGTCGAGAGCGCCGGGCGCCGGCCCGTCTCACCCTCGACGGCATTGGCGACAAGCTCTGACAGCGGTCCGGGCGGGGTAAGGAAGCTCTCGCCGGAGACCGAGATGTCGACAGAGATGGTGACGCCCGTGGTCGCGGCCACGGCCTCGGCCTCGGCCCGAAGCCAGTTCGACAGGGACGCCGAGCTGTGGGCATCGTTGAAACGAATGTTGACGGTCGCGCGGCATTCGGCGGGGATGACGTTGCTTGCCGGGTTTCCGGTGTCAAAGGTGGTCACGGCCAGCGTGGACGGGTCGAAATGCTCGGTACCGTCATCGAGCCGTGCCGCCGCCAGGCGTGTGACGAGTTCCGCGAGCGCCGGCACCGGATTGCGTGCGCGGTGCGGATAGGCCGAATGGCCCTGCACCCCGACCGCGTGGAAATGCGCCGTCATCGAGCCGCGCCGGCCGATCTTCATGGTGTCGCCGATGACCTCGACGCTTGTCGGTTCGCCGACGAGACAGCAGGACATGGCCTCGCCCTCGGCGCGCATCCAGTCGAGGATGGCGCGCGTGCCGTCCCGGGCATCCCCTTCCTCGTCCCCGGTGATCGTGATGACGATGGCGCCTTCGGGCGGAGCCCGCCGCACCATGTCAACCGCGGCGGCGACAAACGCGGCGACCCCCGACTTCATGTCGGTGGCACCCCGGCCGAACATGTAACCATCGGAAATCACGGCGCCGAACGGATCGTGCGACCAGAGCTTGACGTCGCCGGGCGGCACCACGTCGGTGTGGCCGTTGAAGCCGAAGCTTCGCGCATGCCCCTTCGGTCCGAAGCGCGCGAACAGGTTCGGAACCTGGCCGCGGTCGACGCGGTGACAGGCAAAGCCCGCGTCGGCAAGAATGCCCGAAAGAAGCGACAGCGCGCCTCCCTCGAACGGCGTGACCGAGGGACACTTGATGAGCGCTGCGGTCAGCGCGACGGGGTCGATCGTTCCGGTTCCGACCGGGTCGGTCATGCGCGGTCTCCTTCCTGGAACCCCGAGGTATCGAGAGATTGCGACCAAAACAAGCGCCTCGGCCCACATACGGGCTTCTTCGCGGCCCGTTCATGAAGTATAAAGGCTTCAACAAGAAAGAATTGGGGCAGGGGCAGTCCCCCGGAATCGCAAGGCCACCCGTCCGCGCGTTTGTGCGACCGGTCCCGGCCGTAACCCGGGAACGCCGTCCCCGCCCGAACGAGCGAGGCAGGCAAGAGCATGGTTCAGGCGTCCAAGCTGAACATCCAGACGAATGCGTCGGCGATGCAGATGGCAAACGCCATCTTCGGCGACGGCGTAACCATCGTGAACGCAAGCTACACCGGCTCCGGCTACTCGTCGGGGATCTTCACCGGGGGCAATGCGACCTCCCCCGGCGTGGTGCCGTCGGACAGCGGCGTGATCCTCTCGACGGGCCGCGCCTCGGACTTCACCAATTCCAAGGGCAACGCGAACCAGAGCGGATGGACCTCGACCAACAGCAAGGGCCCGAACGGTGATCCGGACTTCAACGCCCTGGCCGGGACACAGACCTATGATGCGTCGTTCCTCGAGGCGACCTTCGTGCCGACGGGCGACACGCTCACCATGCAGTTCGTCTTCTCGTCCGAGGAATATCCGGAATACATCAACTCGATCTACAACGACGTGGTGGGCGTCTGGGTGAACGGCCAGCCCGCCGAGCTTTCCGTTGGCGGGACGCCGAGCATCGGAAGCGTCAACACGGCCGTGAACCAGAACCTTTACGTCGACAACACGGGAAGCCAGTACAACACCGAGATGGACGGCTTCACCGTCACGATGACCCTGAAGATGAAGGTCATCCCGGGCCAACAGAACACGATCAAGATCGGCATCGCCGACGTTGGCGATTCCGTCTACGATTCCAACCTTCTGATCGCGGCAGACAGTGTTCAGACGGCATTCATTGCCGGTGACGACACGGTCAATGTCGTTCCGGGCGGCACCAAGACGGTCGATGTCCTGGCGAATGACGGCGGCAATGGCGCGACGCTGACGATCACCCACATCAACGGTATCCCGGTCGTTGCCGGCGATACCGTTACCCTGACGACCGGCCAGCAGGTGACGCTGAATGCCGATGGCACGTTCACCGTCGTCGCCGATGCCGACACCGAGACCGTGAACTTCACCTACACGGTCGACGACGGGCAGGGCCATACGGACACCGCCTTCGTCGTCGTCAACAGCGTGCCCTGCTTCGCGCGCGGCACCCGGATCGAAACGCCAGAGGGGCTGCGCCCGATCGAGACGTTGTCGGCCGGCGACCTTGTGGTCACGCGTGACGGCGGGCCCCGGCCCATTCGCTGGATCGGCAGCCGCCAGGTCAGTGCGACCGGAAAGTTCGCGCCTGTTCGCATCGAAGCCGGCGCGCTCGGCCAACACGGAACGCTGTGGCTTTCGCCACAGCATCGCGTGAAGATCGGCGGCGCGCTGTGCGAACTCATGTTCTCGAGCGAGGAGGTGCTGGTGCCCGCTATCGCGCTGGTCAACGGCCGGACGATCACCATCGAGCGCGACTGGGAGACGGTCGAATACTGGCATATCCTTCTCGACCGGCACGAAGTGGTGCTGGCGGAAGGGCTCGAGGTCGAGACGCTGCTTCCCGGCCCGGAACTCCGCCGCTCTGTCGACCCGGATGCGGCAGAGGAGATTTTCTCGCTCTTTCCCGAGTTGCGACGGGCTTCCGCCCCCGGCTGGCATGCCGCGCGGCCTGCCCTCCGCCGGACCGAGGCCGCGGCACTCGCGAATCGCCTTCTGGCCTAGCCCGACGCCATCCTTGACCTGAATCAAGGCGCAGGCGCGCTCGGCGAGTCATTCTTCGAGCATTCGAAGGGGGAAGGCGCGAGACGTATTGATGGGCGGCTGTCTGATTTGAAACTGGTCTGTCCTCGTATTTAGGTCGTTCGGGTCTCGCGTCTTGGCGCGGGGCCCGTCACCGCGAGGGGCGGTTCGCCTCAGTCGTAGAACGGCGTCGTTTCCGCGACGATGACGGCATTATCCTCGAGCGCGCGGCGCATGAGTTCCCGGTCCCTCTCGGTCAATTCGTGACCTTCCGCAAGCCTGTCGGCCATCGTCCCGTAGCTCGAAACCTCAAGCGGATTGAGCCCTGCCTCTTTCAGGATGGCGACCGTCTCGCGGACCGCTTCGGCTTCGTCCCGGCCGCTGGCATAGACCATCATCGCGCCGCCCGTTGCGCCCTCGGGAAGGCCGTCGCCCTCTTTCCGTCCCAGTTCGACAAGCAGGGTGTAGACCTGCGGCTCCGTGTCCTTCTGCCCCATGCGCGCCCCCTCCAGCTGCGGCCCGCGAGACACTTGGCAGATTTGCGGCATTCATGCTAGGCCCTCGGGCCATCGCCATGACCAGCTGGGGGGGGGAGATCGTGGCCATGCCTGGAACCATCCGGAAACTGCGCGCGATCCTCGCCGTCCTGTTCGTCGCCTTGCCGGCGTCGGCACAGGACGGGGCGCTTGTCTTCGCGACCGTCGAACGACCGCCGTTCTCGTTCACGCAGAACGGCCGCGATGCCGGCTTTTCGATCGACCTCATGCGGGCCATTGCCGCGGACCTGGGGCAAGAGGTGCGGTTCCGCCGCGTTGCCGGCTTCGGAGAGATGCTGGACCTCGTCGAACGTGCCGAGGTCGATGGCGCCATCGCGAACATCTCGATCACCTCCGAGCGAGAACAAAGGCTTGATTTCTCTCAGCCGATCTTCAAGAGCGGGCTGAAGATCATGCTGCACGAGGTGGATGCCGCGCCGTCCGTCCTGGCGATGATCCTGAGCCGCCGACTGCTTGTCGTCGTCTTCGGCGGTCTGGGCGTTCTGGCTGCGGCCGGCATGCTCATGTGGGTGCTCGAGCGCAAGCGTCAGCCCTATTTCGACCGCCCGCTCTCCCAGGCCTTCTTCCCTTCCTTCTGGTGGGCCCTCAACCTTGTCGTGAACGGCGGCTTCGAGGAACGCATGCCACGCTCGATCCCCGGGCGGCTGTTCGGCGTCACGCTTGTCGTCTCGAGCCTGTTTGTCGTCTCGGTCTTCGTTGCGAACATCACCGCCGCACTGACGGTCGATGCGATTCGTTCAAGCATCACCTCGATCAACGACCTCGACGGCAAGCGCGTCGGCACCACCGCCGGGTCCACGGCGGCAAGCTATCTTGCGGCCCGCGACATCGGCTTCAACGGCTATGAGAGCTTCGAGGCGCTTGTCGAGGCCTTCGAGGAGGGCGAGCTGGACGCGGTCCTCTTCGACGGGCCGATCCTTGACTATTACGTGGCCACCCGCGCGCCCGCCGGGACACGGACCCTCGACCGCATATTCCGGTCCGAGGATTTCGGCATCGCCCTGCCCGAGGGCAGCCCGTTGCGCGAACCCATAAACCGCAGCCTTCTGCGGCTGCGCGAGGACGGCACCTACCGGCGCCTCATTACGCGCTGGTTCGGCACGGCCGGCTAGCCCTCAGTCGCGCAAGAGCTCGTTGATGCCCGTCTTGGCGCGCGTGCGGGCGTCGACCCGCTTCACGATCACGGCGCAATAGAGGTTCACGCCGCCTTTCGACGGCATCGAACCGGCGACCACGACCGAATAGGGCGGCACCTCGCCGTAGAAGACCTCGCCGGTTTCGCGATCGACGATCTTGGTCGACTGGCCGATGAAGACCCCCATGCCCAGGACCGAGCCTTCACGGACGATGACGCCCTCGACCACTTCCGAGCGCGCACCGATGAAGCAGTTGTCCTCGATGATCGTGGGCCCGGCCTGCATGGGTTCCAGCACCCCGCCGATGCCGACGCCGCCCGACAGGTGGACGTTCTTTCCGATCTGCGCGCAGGAACCCACCGTTGCCCAGGTATCGACCATCGTGCC
>RFGD01000368.1 GCA_003696705.1 Alphaproteobacteria bacterium
AGGATGCGCTCGGCAGCCTCGAAATCCCCGGCGCTGGCCAGGGCGTAGGCCTTGTGGGTCAGCGCAAGCGGCGCGGCCGTGGGGTCCTTGGCGGCCCTGTCGAAGGTCGCAAGCGCGGCCGCGACGTCGCCCTTGCCGTACTGCGCCCAGGCGGACAGAAGCGCATCGGGAAAGCCGCCGATGCCCTTGCCATCGGCGATGCGGCGAAGGACCAGATCGTGGTCGTCACGGGCCTCGGCATCGACAAGAAGGACGAGGTTGCCGACCGGGTTGTCGGCCTCGATCTCGAGAAGCCGGCGGGCCACGGGGACCGCCCGCGTCCACTCTCCGATCGCGGCCTGCGCGATCAGAAGCCCTTCCATGAGCGCGGGGTTCGACGGGTCATGGGCCAGTGCGCGTGCGAAATAGCGCACCGCGGCATCGAAATCGGATTCGATCGACGCGGTCCGGGCCGCAAGATAGGCGCCGACGTCGGGGTCGCGCGGGGCGGCCGTCGTTGGCGCGGAAAGCGCCGAAGCCGCAAGGATGCCAAGAAGTATTCGTTTCATACGTCACGCCGCCACGAGGGTTCCGGCGGGCACCGTAGTCGGGCCGGCGCGCGAAGACAATGCGGGACCGCGCTTGCGGCCCCGCCGCCCCGGAAATTCCGCGCCTACATGTTCGGATAGTTCGGCCCGTCGCCCCCCTGCGGTGTCGTCCAGACGATGTTCTGGCTCGGGTCCTTGATGTCGCATGTCTTGCAGTGCACGCAGTTCTGGAAATTGATGACGAAGGTCGGCACCTCGCCGTCCTTCACCACCTCGTAGACGCCGGCCGGGCAATAGCGCTGGGCCGGTTCGTCATAGACCGGAAGGTTCACCCGGATCGGAACCTCGGGGTCCTTGAGCTTCAGATGCGGCGGCTGGTTCTCGTCGTGGTTCGTGAACGAGTAGGCGACGTTGGTCAGCCGGTCGAAGGACAGCTTGCCGTCGGGCTTCGGATAGTCGATCGGCTTGTGCCTTTCGGCCGGTTCCGTCGCGGCGGCGTCGGTCTTGCCATGCTTCATGGTGCCGAACAGCGACACCCCGAACAGGTTGTTGGTCCACATGTCGAGCCCGCCAAGCGCAAGCGAGGCCGTCATGCCCCAGCGCGACCACATGGGCTTGACGTTGCGCACCCGTTTCAGGTCCTTGCCGACCGGGCCGCTGCGCAGCGCCGTTTCATATTCGACAAGTTCGTCCCGGGCGCGGCCGGCCTTCAGGGCGGCATGCGCGGCCTCGGCCGCTGCCATTCCCGAAAGCATGGCGTTGTGGTTGCCCTTGATCCGCGGCACGTTCACGAGACCGGCCGAGCAGCCGAGGAGCGCCCCGCCCGGGAAGACCACCTTCGGGATCGATTGCCAGCCGCCCTCCGACAGCGCGCGGGCGCCGTAGGCCACGCGCTTTCCGCCTTCCAGAAGTTCGGCGACCATCGGGTGGTGCTTCCAGCGCTGGAACTCCATGTAGGGGAAAAGATACGGGTTCTTGTAGTTCAGGTGGACGACGAAACCCACGAACACCTGGTTGTTGTCGATGTGATAGATGAACCCGCCGCCCCCGGCATTGGAGCCGAGCGGCCAGCCCATCGTGTGCGTCACCGTCCCGGGCTTGTGCTTGGCCGGGTCGATCTCCCAGATCTCCTTCATGCCAAGCCCGAACTTCTGCGGCTCGTGTCCGCTGGCAAGATCGAAGCGCTCCATGACCACCTTGGACAGCGAGCCGCGCGCCCCTTCCGACAGGAAGACGTATTTGCCGAGAATGTTCATGCCCGGCTCGTAATTCGGACCGGGCGTGCCGTCTTTCTGGAGCCCGAACTCGCCGGCAACGACGCCGCGAACCTCGCCGTTCTCGCCCCAGACGATCTCGGAACAGGCCATGCCGGGGAAGATCTCGACGCCGAGTGCCTCGGCCTCGCCCGCCAGCCAGCGGCAGACATTGGCCATCGAGACGATGTAGCAGCCGTGGTTGTTCATGAGCGGCGGCATCGGCCAGTTGGGGATGCGGATGCGCCCGGCCTCGCCGAGAAGATAGAAGTTGTCCTCCTTGACCGGGACCTCGATCGGGGCGCCGCGTTCCTTCCAGTCCGGCAGAAGCGCATTGATGCCGACGGGGTCGAGGACCGCGCCCGAAAGGATGTGGGCGCCGACCTCCGAGCCCTTTTCGAGCACCACGACGTTGATGTCCGGGTCAAGCTGCTTGAGCCGAATGGCCGCCGACAGGCCGGCCGGGCCCGCCCCGACGATCACGACGTCATATTCCATGGATTCGCGTTCGATCTCGGCCATCGTCTCTATCCTTCTCCTCCTGCGCGCGGCGGGATGCGCCCATCCGATGCGCGGCATCGCTCGGTTCCCGTTATCGCAGGCGTGCTCGCCGGGTCAATCGTGACGCCGCATCACCGAGCCGTCGTCGCGGTGGGATATGTGCCCGCGCCGGGCGTCGGAGCGCGCGAAGCGTCGCAGAATGGCTTTCGCTTGCAGGCACTTTCGCGTAATCGAAGGCGAACCGTTGGGCGCTTTCCCGCGCCCCGCTCAGGCCAAGAGGCAACATGGATCACTTCGACTACCGCCGCGGGCAGCTCCACGCCGAGGACGTCCCGATCGGGGACATCGCCGCCGCCGTCGGCACGCCCTTCTATGTCTATTCCGCCAGCACGCTGCGCCGCCATTACCGCCTGTTCGACGAGGCGCTGTCCTGGGGCGACCATCTGGTGTGTTTCGCGGTCAAGGCGTTGTCGAACGTGGCCGTTCTCAAGGTCCTGGGGGACATGGGCGCGGGCATGGACATCGTCTCGGGCGGCGAATACGCCCGTGCGCGCGCCGCCGGCGTGCCTGGCGAACGCATCGTCTTTTCGGGCGTGGGCAAGACGCGGGCCGAGATGCGCCAGGCGCTCGAAGGGGGCATTCGCCAGTTCAACGTGGAAAGCGAGCCCGAGCTTCACGCCCTGAGCGAGGTGGCCACCTCCATGGGCGCCGTGGCGCCCGTCGCCGTTCGCCTGAACCCGGACGTGGACGCCCGGACCCATGCGAAGATTGCCACGGGATCGCGGGAAACCAAGTTCGGCGTGCCCATCGACCGCGCTGCCGACGTCTACGCCGAGGCCGCGCGCCTGCCCGGGATCGAGGTCGTCGGCGTGGATGTGCACATCGGGTCGCAACTGACCGACCTTGCGCCGTTCCGCGAGGCCTACGGGAAAATCGCCGACGTCACGCGCATGCTGCGCGCCGCAGGTCACGACATTCGCCGTCTGGATCTCGGCGGCGGGCTTGGCATTCCCTACACGCGATCGAACTCGGCGCCGCCCCTGCCGGTCGAATACGGCAGGATGGTGCAAGAGACGGTCGGCGATCTGGGCTGCGAGATCGAGATCGAGCCGGGCCGCCTCATCGCCGGCAACGCCGGGCTCCTGGTTGCGTCCGTCATCTACGTGAAATCGGGCGCGGTGCGCGACTTTCTCATTCTCGACGCGGGCATGAACGACCTTGTACGGCCCGCCATGTACGAAGCGCACCACGACATCGTGCCGGTGCGGGCGCGCCCCCCGGCCACGCCGACCCACGTCTATGACGTCGTCGGCCCGGTTTGCGAGACGGGCGACATCTTCGCCCGCGCCCGGCCTCTGCCGCCGATGGAGCCCGGAGAGGCCGTGGCATTCCGCTCGGCCGGCGCCTATGGGGCGGTCATGGCGTCGGAATACAACTCGCGCCCGCTCGTGCCCGAGGTGCTGGTCGACCGAGATCAATTCGCCGTCATTCGCCGCCGCCCGAGCTTTGACGAAATGATAAACCGCGATACCATCCCTGAATGGCTGTGAACCGGCGCCCCTGCGGCGTCAGAAAGGTTGCATGATCAGGGCAAGCGGCAGGAAGCGCCGAACGGGCATGCGCCGCGGCCGCACGACCGGGCCCGAGGTTCAGATCGGCCGGGCCGTTCGGGCGAGCCTGCTTTCGCTTTGGCTCGAACGCCTGGTGCAGGCATTCTGGCCCGCGTTTTCAGTGTGTTGTCTGGCTTTGGCCGCGCATGGCGTGGGGGTGGTCTTTCTTGTGCCGCCCGCCGTCGTCACCGCGCTCTGGGTGGTCCTGGGTCTGGCCTTCCTGGCCGCCGTCGGGTTGGGGGTCCGCGCCTTTCGCCGTCCCACGGCGGCAGAGGCACGGCGTCGCCTCGACGCCGGGTCCGGTGCGCGACCGCTTGCGTCGCTTCAGGAAACGCTTGAACTCGGCCGGGGCGATCCCGGCGCAGAGGCGCTCTGGGCCCGTCACCGTGCGCGGCTTCTTGCCGAGGCCGCACGCCTCAGGCCAGAACCGCCGCGGCCGGCCCTGGCGGCGCGTGATCCCTTCGCGCTGCGCCTGGTCGCGTTGTTCGTTCTTGCGGTTGCGATCGTCTTCGGCGACGGCTGGCGGACGGCACCCACGGCGGTCCTGCCGGGCGCCGATGGGCGCGCCACCGCGATGGCCGGTCCCGCCTGGGAAGGCTGGATCGAACCGCCGCGCCACACGGGCCTGCCCGCGCTCTATCTGAACGACCTTGTCGGAGAGCCCCTTGAGGTTCCGGCAGGAAGCGTGGCGACGTTTCGCCTGTACGACAGCCAGCGGCTTTCCCTCGACCAGAGCGTGGCCGAAACCGAAGGCCCGACCGGCGCGGCGGCGGGGGCGGGCGCGGCCGGAGCGCCCGCGGTGGCCGGCGCGCCCGTCACCATCACACTCGAACACAACGGCCGGCTGGCCGTCACCGGTGCCGACGTCGCCTGGGACGTGACAGTGGTGCCGGATCTGCCGCCCGAAGTCATGCCCGACGGCCCGGCGACCCGCGGCGAGGGCGACCGGCTGACGCTGCCCTTCCGGGCGATGGACGACTAT
>RFGD01000369.1 GCA_003696705.1 Alphaproteobacteria bacterium
AGAGGATGAACACTCTGGACAATTTCAGTGAAGGCCTCTCGGCCAATTGGTCGCTCATCACCGATCGCGTCATGGGTGGGGTCTCGACAGGAAATGTCGCCCTTGAGCGAGCGAACGGCGAGACATTCCTGCATCTGAGCGGCCGGGTCAGCACCGAGAACAATGGTGGTTTCATCCAGGCGCGCCGGACGGTTGAGCGGCCTCTCCCTGAAGCGGCCCAAGGCCTTGAACTGGAGATGCGCGGAAACGGCGAGACCTACTATGTGCATCTTCGCGGGCGCGGGCCTTCCCTGCCGTGGCAGTTCCATCAGGCGCCATTCGATGCCAATTCCAACTGGTGCCTCGTCCGCCTTCCCTTCGGTACCTTCCGCCCGCGCGGCATGATCGTCGACCGGGCCATCTCGCCTACGCGGATCCGCAGCATCGCGGTAGTCGCCTATGGTCGCGATCACGAGGTCGATCTGGCCGTGCGCCGGCTCGGGTGGTATTGACCGCCATGGCTCGATTGTCGCGACGGCCGTGCCGAAAATGCTCGGTCGGGGGCCTGCCGAAAGCGCAACATTCGACCAAGACCGCAACGAAAAGGAACCCATGACCGAGCCGGCCGAGAAATCCGTCGCCCACGAAACTATCGGCACAGGATCGGAGCGGGAGACCGCGCTGGTTCCACTGTCCGAGCGGCAGGACGCAACGGCAAACCGGGCGCGCCGGTTGCCCTGGCTCGTGGGGCTCGCCTTGCTTTTGGCCGGAGTGGCGGTGGCCCTCATGCGCAGCGGCGGTGGAGCGCCGATCGTGCCGGTCGAGATTCTGGCGCATTCACCAGCCGAGCGGGTGCTGATCGTCTCGGGCCGAACCGAAAGCGCGCTCACCGCCGATCTGACCAGTTCCGTGGCGGGAACCGTTCTTGTGGTCTCCGCCGAGGAGGGTCAAAGGGTCCGCGAGGGCGCCGAGCTTGTCCGGCTCGATGACGGCAGGGCGCGAGCCGTACTGAGGCAGGCCGTGGCCGCATTCGATGCCGCCACCCTGCGCCGACAGCAGGCCGAGGACGACGCCCGGCGCGCCGAAGAACTGGGCGCGGTCGTCCCCAGGGTAGAACGCGACCGCGCCGAGAAGGCGCTGGCTCAGGCCCGCGCCGAGGAGGAGCGCCTTGCGGCCGCCGTCGAACAGGCGCGCCTTGCACTGGCCGACTACAGCATTCGCGCGCCGTTCGGCGGCACTGTCCTGAATCGCGCCGTCGATCCGGGCGAGACGGTTCAGCCCGGCCGACTTCTCCTGAGGCTCGCCGATCTCGACAGGCTGCGCGTGAATGTCGAGGTGGACGAGGCGCTGGCCGCCGCCGTCCGCCCCGGCCAGCGGGCGGTTGTCGAGCTTGCGGGGCGGGCCGAGCCGCTCGAGGGGCGCGTCGCCTGGGTGGCGCCCGAGGCCGATACCGTCACCGGAACGGTGCCGGTGCGCGTTGCCTTCGAGACGATGCCCGAGGGCGCGCAGGTAGGCCTGACGGCAGTGGTGAACATCATCGTGGCGCAAAGCCCTTCGGCGCTGACGGTGCCGCGCTCGGCGCTTGTCGACGGGCCGGCGGTCTTCGTGCTGCGGGACGGGCGCGCGGTGAAAACGCCGGTCGAGATCATCGACTGGCCGGCGGAGCGGGTAGAGATCACGGGCGGGCTGGCCGCGGGCGATACGGTCATCCTGAACCCCGAGGGGCTGGTCGACGGTCAGGAGGCGCGCGCTGCGCCGCCACCCGGCGGGACGGGCTGAGCCATGCTTTACGGGGCCAAGATGGCGTGGCGGCATCTCGGGTCCGCGCCGGGGCAGACCGCGCTTCTGGTCGCGGGCGTGGCTGCGGCGGTGTTCATCTTCATCTTCATGAGCGCGCTCATCGGCGGACTGGCGGAGCTCCTCGTCAACCGTACGCTCGGCAATCAGGCCCATGTCATCGTCGCGGCCCCCGACCGGCCGCTGCCCCTCCTCGTGCCTGCGGAGGGGCGCCACATCCTCGCCGCAAGGCAGGCCTCGACCAGCCCCAGCCTGGGGCTCGCGGCGCCGCGCGCCTGGAAGGCGACGCTTGCGGCCTTTCCCGGCGTGCGGGTGATCGCGCCGAAGCTCGTGGGTAGCGGCGTGCTGATCCGGGGCGAGGTGACGCGGCCGGTGACGCTGACCGGGCTGGAGCCGGGGCGCGAGAGCGCGATCATCCGCTTCGATCGCGCCATGGTGGCGGGCACGGCGGCGCTGGCAGCGGGCGAGGTGCTGATCGGCGAGACGCTGGCGCGCGATCTGGGGCTGTCCGTGGGCCGGGCCGTCACCTTCCGCGCCGACAACGGCAAC
>RFGD01000064.1 GCA_003696705.1 Alphaproteobacteria bacterium
AGCTCGGCCAGCCACGGGTTCGACCGCGTCTCGTCGCCGCCGCCCTCGTACTCGACCAGCCGGCCAGAGGTGAGGACGATCGGATAGTCCTTCGAGAAGTCCTTCGCCTGGATCGAAGCGTAAAGCGTCGGAAGGCGATAGTCGTGCCGGTCCGGATAGGTCGGATAGTCGGCCACCAGGTCGCGCCGCGGCGTATAGAGCGGCTCTCGGTGGAGCGGCACCGGATCCGGGAAGGTCCAGACCACCGCGCGCGCCTTCGCATTGCCGAACGGTGCGCACTCATGCTTGATCGCCACCCGCTGGATACCGCCCGAAAGGTCGGTCTTCCAGTTGACCTTCGGCACGTTCTCGGGGCTGCCGGCGACGCGCTCGATCACGGCGCGCTCTTCCTCGGTCAGATCGGCGTCCCACCCAAGGTCCATCAGCATCTGCATGGTGAACTCGGGGTAGCCGTCCTGGATCTCGGAGCCTTCCGAGAACGAGCCCTCGGCCAGCAGGTTGCCGCCGCCCCAGTCCTTGGGCGCCTCGACCCCGAAGCGCGCCCGGAAGGTAAGCCCGCCCTTCGACACCGGTTTCGACGGGTCATAGAGGATGGGCGTTCCCGGGTGTTTCATCTCGGGCGTGCCCCAGCAGGGCCAGGGCAAACCGTAATAGTCGCCGTCCGCCGGGCCTCCGACCGCCTGCAGCGTCGTCTTGTCGAAGGTGTGCTGGTTGGCCATGTGCAGCCGAAGCCGCTCGGGGCTCTGGCCGGTATAGCCGATGGTCCACATGCCGCGGTTGATCTCTCGCAGGATGTCTTCGGCCACCGGCTCGGGGCCGCGGTCGGTTTCCTTCACCTCGATGTTGCGGAAAAGCCGGTCGTCGAAGCCGAACTTGCGCGCGAACATCGCCATGATGTTCTGGTCGGGGCGGGATTCGAACAGCGGCTCCACGACCTTCTCGCGCCACTGGAGCGACCGGTTCGACGCCGTGACCGAGCCATAGGTCTCGAACTGCGTCGCCGCGGGCAGAAGATAGACCCCGTCGGTGCGGTCGTGCAGGACCGCCGACACCGTCGGATAGGGGTCGATGACGACCAGAAGGTCCAGCTTCTCCATCGCCTTCTTCATGTCGGGAAGGCGGGTCTGCGAGTTCGGCGCGTGGCCCCAGAAGACCATGGCCCGCACGTTGTCCGGCTGGTCCATGTTCTCCTTGTCCTCGAGCACGCCGTCGAACCAGCGGCTGACGGGGATTCCCTTGAGGTTCATGAGGCTCTTGTCGCCCATCGTGGCGAAGCGACCCTTGAGCCAGTCGAGATCCTCTTCCCAGACACGCGCCCAGTGGGCCCATGCCCCCGCCGAAAGTCCGTAATAGCCCGGCAGCGTGTGCGACAGCACTCCGAGGTCGGTCGCACCCTGCACGTTGTCATGGCCGCGGAAGATGTTTGTCCCGCCGCCGGCGACGCCCATGTTGCCAAGGGCCAGCTGCAGCACGCAGTAGGCGCGCGTGTTGTTGTTGCCGTTCGTGTGCTGCGTCCCGCCCATGCACCAGATGACGGTGCCCGGTCGGTTGTTCACCAGCGTGTAGGCGACGCGGCGAAGCTGGGCGCCGGGGACGCCGGTGACGCGCTCGGTCTCCTCGGGCGTCCAGCGGGCCACTTCTTCCTTGATGTGCTCCATCCCCCAGACGCGGGTGCGGATGAACTCCTTGTCCTCCCACCCGTTCTCGAAGATGTGCCAGAGGATGCCCCAGACCAGCGCAACGTCCGTGCCGGGCCGGAAGCGGACGTATTCGTCCGCATGTGCCGCCGTCCGCGTGAAGCGCGGGTCGCAGACGATCAGGGGGGCGTTGTTCTCTTCCTTGGCCTTCAGGACATGCAACAGCGACACCGGGTGCGCCTCGGCCGGGTTGCCGCCGATGATGAAGATGGCGCGCGAATTGTGAATGTCGTTGTAA
>RFGD01000370.1 GCA_003696705.1 Alphaproteobacteria bacterium
GGGTCAGCGCAGCACTCTTGACGTACCCCGCATACCCGCCGTCCCGAGCCACCCCGAAGGCCCAGCCGTCGCGCACCTCGAGCACGAGGAATTCGTCGCCCAGGACAAGCTGTCGGTCGCGCGGGCCGTCGGGGGCAGCGCAAAGATCGGCGATGGGGACACCGATCGACTTCCCTTCGCCCTCGACAAGTCGCCGGCCACCGGCCCGCCCACGCACCGAGACGTGGGCAACGCGCGCATTCGCCCAGGTGGCGCGGCGATCGGTCATGACGTCAGCGAAGCCTCGATGGCGCCAAGAAGGGCGCGCGCGCCCTGGCCGACACCCCCTTTGGGGCGACCCGGCTGATCCTTTGGCTGCCAGCCGTAGATGTCGAAATGCGCATAACGCGAATTCCCGGCGAAGCGCCGCAGGAAGAGCGCGGCGGTGATGGCGCCGGCAAACCCGCCGGCCGGCGCATTGTCGAGATCGGCAATGCCAGGCTCGATCATGCTCTCGTAAGGGCGCCAGAGCGGGAGCCGCCAGACAGGGTCGGCAAGGCCGCGGGCCGCTTCCGAGAGATCTCTGGCCAGCCCCTCGTCGTCGGTGAAGAAGGGCGGCAGATCGGGTCCCAGCGCGACGCGCGCGGCGCCCGTGAGGGTCGCCATCGACACGAGGAGGTCGGGTTCCTCCTCGGCGGCCCAGGCAAGTGCGTCGGCCAGGACAAGCCGTCCCTCGGCATCGGTGTTGTTGACCTCGATCGTGGTGCCGGTCCGGGCTCGCAGGATATCGCCCGGCCGGAACGCCGACCCCGACACCGCGTTTTCGACGGCCGGAACGATGACGCGAAGCCGGACCCGAAGCCCAAGATCCATGATGATCCGGGCAAGGCCCAGGACGGTGGCCGCCCCACCCATGTCCTTTTTCATCAGCTTCATCGCCTGAGCCGGTTTCAGGTCGAGCCCACCGGTATCGAAGCAGACGCCCTTTCCCACGAGCGTGATGGCCGGGCCGCTGTCGCCCCAGCGAAACTCGAGGATGCGCGGCACGCGCTGGGCCGCGCGGCCGACCGCGTGCACAAGGGGAAATCCCTCGGACAGAAGCGCGTCGCCCCGGACGGCGCGAAAGGTGGCGTCGTGGCGGGAAACAAGCGTGGCCACCGCGTCTTCGAGCTCGTCGGGCCCCATGTCCGAGGCCGGCGTATTGATGAGGTCGCGGGTCAGGAACTCACCGGCGGCAAGCGCCTCGACCCTGGCGCGGTCGACCCCTTCGGGCGCGACCAGTGTGGCCGGCCGTGCCTTCTGTTCGGCGTATCTGTCGAAGCGGTAGGCGTCGAGGAGGCAGCCCAGCACCTCGACCGTCAGATCAA
>RFGD01000371.1 GCA_003696705.1 Alphaproteobacteria bacterium
GATGGCCGCGTCGCCGTGTCCGATCCGGCGAACTCGGTGCTTCAGCTTGCCAACAGCGAGACGGGGATTCTTCAGGATCTGCCCGAAGGTCTGGCCGTCACCGACCTGAGCCAGGCCTTCGGCAAGCTGCCGGTGGCCTTCAACTGGCTGGGGGCCGACATGGCGCTTGTCTCGGCCCACAAGCTGGGCGGGCCGAAAGGGGTCGGCGCGCTGGTGGTGCGCCGCGGTCTGGACGTCGCGCCGATGATCCGTGGCGGCGGCCAGGAGATGGGGCGCCGTTCGGGCACCGAGAACGTCATCGGCATCGCCGGTTTCGGCGCCGCCGCCGAAGCCGCGGCGCGCGATCTGGCCGACGGTGTCTGGGCACGCGTCGAGGCGCTGCGCGACCGGCTCGAGATGCTGGTTGCGGACGGGGCAAAGGATACTATTTTTGTCGGGAATGAATCGCGCCGGCTCCCGAACACGAGCTGTCTTGCGGTCCCCGGCTGGAAGGGCGAGACGCAGGTGATGCAGATGGATCTTGCGGGGTTTGCCGTGTCGGCGGGGTCGGCCTGTTCGAGCGGCAAGGCAAGGCCGAGCCGCGCGCTCGCGGCGATGGGGCTCGGGCCGCAGGTCGCGGCCGGCGCCATCAGGGTCTCGCTCGGGCCCGCGACGACCGAAGCCGAGGTCGAGGCGTTCGCGCGGGCCTGGCTCGACTGTCACGCAAGGCACAGGGCGCGCGTCGCCTGAGGACGCGCAAGGAAACGCATGGCGGCCGCGGGGCCGCGAAGGACAACGGGGTGGGACCGACCATGACGGCAACGGACAAGACCGCAGAGATCCGCGAAGGGGTCGACCGTGAGACGGTAGAGACCGTCAAGAGCGTCGGCGAGCGTTACAAGTACGGTTTCGAGACCGAGATCGAGACCGAATACGCGCCGAAGGGGCTGAACGAGGACATCGTCCGCCTGATCTCCGAAAAGAACGGCGAGCCCGAATGGCTGACGGAATGGCGCCTTCGGGCCTATCGCCGGTGGGTCCAGATGAAGGAACCCCGCTGGGCCATGGTCGACTATCCGCCCATCGACTACCAGGATCAGTATTACTACGCCAAACCCAAGAGCATGGCGCAGAAGCCGAAAAGCCTCGACGAGGTCGACCCGAAGCTTCTTGAAACCTACGAGAAGCTGGGCATCCCGCTGCGCGAGCAGATGATCCTTGCCGGCGTCGAGGGCGCCGAGGCGGCGCCGTCGGACGGGCGCCGCGTGGCGGTGGATGCCGTTTTCGATTCGGTATCGGTCGGCACCACCTTCAAGGAGGAGCTGGCAAAGGCCGGGGTCATCTTCTGCTCGATCTCCGAGGCCGTGCGCGAGCACCCCGAGCTTGTGCGGAAATATCTCGGCTCGGTCGTGCCCTACTCGGACAACTTCTTCGCGACGCTGAACTCGGCGGTCTTCTCGGACGGCTCGTTCGTCTATGTGCCGCCCGGTGTGCGCTGTCCGATGGAGCTTTCGACCTATTTCCGCATCAATGCCGAGAAGACCGGCCAGTTCGAGCGCACCCTCATCATCGCCGACAAGGGGTCTTACGTGAGCTACCTCGAGGGCTGCACGGCGCCGCAGCGTGACACGAACCAGCTGCACGCGGCCGTGGTCGAGATCGTCGTGCTCGAGGACGCCGAAGTGAAGTATTCGACCGTCCAGAACTGGTTCCCCGGGGACGAGGAAGGCAAGGGCGGCATCTACAACTTCGTCACCAAGCGCGCCGACTGCCGCGAGGCGCGCGCGAAGGTCATGTGGACGCAGGTCGAGACGGGCTCGGCCGTGACATGGAAATACCCTTCGTGCATCCTTCGCGGCGAAGAAAGCCAGGGCGAGTTCTACTCGATCGCCATCACCAACAACTATCAGCAGGCCGATACCGGCACGAAGATGATCCATCTTGGCCGGAATACCCGTTCGCGCATCGTCTCGAAGGGGATCAGCGCGGGCCATGCCCAGAACACCTATCGCGGCCTTGTCTCGGTCCATCCGAAGGCCCGCGGCAGCCGCAATTACACCCAGTGCGACAGCCTGCTCATCGGCGACAAGTGCGGCGCCCACACGGTGCCCTACATCGAGATCAAGAACAATTCGAGCCGCGTCGAGCACGAGGCGACGACCTCGAAGGTCGACGACGATCAGCTCTTCTACTGCCGCCAGCGCGGCATGGACGAGGAGGAAGCCGTGGCCCTTGTCGTGAACGGCTTCTGCCGCGAGGTGCTGCAGGCCCTGCCCATGGAATTCGCCATGGAGGCGCAGCAACTGGTGGCGATCTCGCTGGAAGGGAGCGTGGGGTGATGATGTGGCGCCCGGAATGGATGGGCCGGCACGTCGGCGCCCTGGCACGCCGTCTTCCGCCCCGGCGGAGGGCCTTCGCATGATCGTGACCACCACCCCGTCCATCGAGGGCCGGCGCATCACTGCCTATCACGGCATCGTCACGGGCGAGGCGATCATCGGCGCCAATGTGTTTCGCGACATTTTCGCCTCGATCACGGACATCGTCGGGGGCCGGTCCGGGGCCTACGAGAAAAGCCTTCGCGAGGCGCGTCAGAGCGCGCTTTCCGAGATGACCCGAAGCGCGCGCAGCGTCGGCGCCGATGCAGTGGTCGGGATCGATCTGGACTACGAGGTCGTGAACAACATGCTCATGGTTTCCGCGTCGGGGACGGCCGTCAGCACCGAGGTGATCGCATGAGGGCCGCGTCTGAACGCCCTGGCGTGGGTCGTGACAACCCCCGCGTGAGGGGCGCTGCCACAATACAACCCATAAAATTTTCCACGATTGCCGCGGGATTGCCCCCGGTGCGCCACATTGGCGTTGCCTATTTGAACCCAGGGACGAGGGCGCACTGGGTTGACGGAGGCAGAAGCCATGTCAGCGGTCGACAGGAACAGACTGCAGTTTCACCAGCGGGTGGCACGCATCAAGGCGGGGCGCCAGTGGACAGAGGAAGACGTGGACAGGGTCTTCCCGAAGTCCTGGCATCACGACCAGATCAGCGAGGCGCGCCGGGCACGGCAGGTCGAACTTCGGCCGCGCGGCCTGGTCACCATGGGCGTGATGGGCATCGCGTCGCTTCTGCGGGGCGGGCGCTAGGCCGGGGCCGCGATCCGGCCCGGGCGAAGCACCGGACACAACGCAAATCACCCGGCACGGCCGGGCCAGCAGGGCTGCACGTTTCGCGTGCGGCCCCATCGGGATTCAGGGGGCAATATCATGCTTGAAATCAAGAACCTTCACGTAAAGCTCGAAGACGAGGACAAGGAGATCCTGAAGGGGGTCGACCTTGTCGTCGAGGACGGCCGGGTCCACGCGATCATGGGGCCGAACGGGTCGGGCAAGTCGACGCTTTCCTACGTCCTTGCCGGGCGCGAGGGCTACGAGGTGACCGAGGGCAGCGTCACGCTTGACGGCGTCGACCTTCTGTCGCTCGAGCCCGAGGAGCGCGCCGCGCTCGGGCTCTTCCTGGCGTTCCAGTATCCGGTCGAGATCCCGGGCGTCGGCAACATGACGTTCATGCGCACCGCGGTGAACGCCCAGCGCAAGGCCCGCGGCGAGCCCGAGCTTTCGGCCGCCGAGTTCCTGAAACTGGTGCGCGAGAAGGCAAAGGCCCTGAAGATCGACGCCGACATGCTCAAGCGGCCCGTCAACGTCGGGTTTTCGGGCGGCGAGAAGAAGCGCAACGAGATCCTCCAGATGGCGCTGCTCGAGCCGAAGCTCTGCATCCTCGACGAGACGGACTCGGGCCTTGACGTCGATGCCATGCGGCTTGTGGCCGAAGGCGTGAACGCGCTGCGCGACGGCAAGCGTTCGTTCCTTGTCATCACCCACTATCAGCGGCTTCTCGATCACATCGTCCCGGATGTCGTCCACATCATGGCCAATGGCCGCATCATCCGCACGGGCGGGCCGGAACTCGCGCTCGAGGTCGAGCGTCACGGCTACGCCGACATTCTCGAGGAGGCTTCGTGATGGCGATGCCCGAGACGGCGACCGATGCGCTCGAGGCGCGCCTTCAGGCGGCGCCTTCCGGGGGCGGGGCATGGATCCGCGCGGCGCGCGCGGCAGCCGAAGGGCGCCTGCGCGCCATGGGGCTGCCCGGCCGGCGCGACGAGTATTGGAAATACACCGACCCGACCAGCCTGATCTCGCCCGAGGTTGCGCCGGCCGAGGCGCTGACGGCGGACGAGGCGCCGGTCTTCGACGGGATCGAGCGGCTGCGCGTCGTCTTCGTGGACGGTCGCCTTGACGCTGCCGCGTCGGACCCGCTGGCGCTCGAATATCTCGAGATCGAGCCGCTTTCCCAGGTCGCCGAGGTCGATATCCACTGGGCGGCCGAGGTCTTCGGCCAGCTCGAGGCACGCGGACAGGACCCCGTGGCGCGGCCCCTGGCGGCGCTCAACACCGCCCTGGCGACCGAGGGATTGGTCATCCGCGCCAAGGGCGTCGTGCCGCGGCCCGTGTCGCTTGTCTATGTGCACGAAAGGCCAAGCTCGGACGCCATGATCCATCATGTCGTGCGCGTCGAACCGGGCGCCGAACTGACCCTTCTCGAGAACGGACCGGCCGCGGCCAGGTTCAACAAGGTGCTCGAGGTCGATGTCGCCGACGGCGGGCGTTTCCACCACGTGCGCGCCCAGGGACGGGACCACGATCGCCAGGCGGTGACCCATCTCTTTGCCCGGCTCGGGGCCGAGGCCCTGTTCAAGTCCTTCACGCTGACGGTGAACGGCGCGTTGACGCGCAACGAGGCCGTCGTCGAGCTTCTGGGCGACGACGCCGTGGCCCATGTTGCCGGCGCCGCCGCCGGTGACGGGGCGGAGCACCCGTTCCACCAGGACGATACGGTCTTCGTCACGCATGCCGCCGAACGCTGTGAAAGCCGGCAGGTGTTCAAGAAGGTTCTCCGAAACGGCGCCGTCGGCGTCTTCCAGGGCAAGATCCTTGTCCGGCCCGGTGCGCAGAAGACCGACGGCTATCAGATCAGCCAGGCGCTCCTTCTCGACGGGGACGCCGAGTTCTACGCCAAGCCCGAGCTCGAGATCTATGCCGACGACGTGAAATGTTCGCACGGGTCGACGTCGGGCGGGCTGGACCCGGACGCGCTCTTCTACCTGCGGTCGCGGGGCGTGCCCGAGGCCGAGGCGCAGAACATGCTGGTCCTCTCCTTCCTGGCCGAGGCGCTGGCCGAGATCGAGGACCCGCGCCTTCGCGAGGATCTCGAGGCGCGGCTCGAGGCCTGGCTTCGGCGCCGGACGCGCTAGATGTCGGTCACGGCCGACATTGCCCGCAGCTATCTTCGCCCGGGCGAGGTCATCCGCCGCCGCCTGGCCGAGGGGCCGCGCGAGGACAAGGCGCTCGCCATCCTGATGGCGGCGTCGGCGCTTTCCTATGTCGCGGGCCTGCCGGCGCTGCGGCGAGCGGCCTTTCTGGGCGAGGGGCCGCCCTTCGACGAGGCCGCGGCAGGCGCGCTTCTGGGCGGGCTGGTGCTTGCGCCGCTTGTCTTCTACGCCCTTGCCGCCGCAAGCCATGTCGTCGCGCGCGCGCTCGGCGGGCGGGGGTCGTGGTATGGCGCGCGGCTCGCGCTGTTCTGGGCGCTTCTTGCGGCCAGCCCCGTCATTCTTCTGCGTGGCCTCGTCCTTGGGCTTATCGGCCCCGGGCCCCAGGCGACGCTGGTCGGCGTTCTCGCGGCGGCGGCCTTCCTGTCGATCTGGCTTCGTGGCCTCTGGGTGGCCGAAACCGCCGCGGCGCGGCA
>RFGD01000372.1 GCA_003696705.1 Alphaproteobacteria bacterium
GACCGCGGCGGCCTTCGCATCCGCCGCCACCTCGGACCAGCGGGCCACGGCGCGCGCCGCGCCGGCCTGATCGCGCATCTGATGAAGCTGGCCGCGCCTGGCCACGCTGTCGTCCAGGCACGACGCAACGACCAGAAGCGGCACGCCGTCCGATGCGGCCTGCCCGACCGGCGTCAGGATGTTCGTGACGCCCGGCCCCGAGATGACATAGGCCACACCCGGCTTTCCCGTGGCGCGCGCATAGCCGTCGGCCATGAACCCGGCGCCCTGTTCGTGGCGCGCCAGGACGTGGTCGATCCCGGCCTCCTCGATGCCGCGGTAGAGCTCGATATTGTGGACGCCCGGGATGCCGAACACGGTTGTCACGCCGCGCGCGGCCAGGGCATGCGAAATCTGTGCGCCAAGGGGGCGGCGTTCCATCAGGCCCTCCAGAATTTCGGCAGGAAAAGGACGAGGACGGCCAGAAGCTCGAGCCGGCCGACATACATTCCCCCGACCATGAGCCACTTGGCCGCGGCCGGAAAGGCGTCGACGGCCCCGGTCGGCCCCACCCCGGGGCCGAAGGCCGGCCCGATGTTCGCAATCGCCGTCCACGACGCGGTCAGCGCCGTCTCGGTCGACAGGCCGGCAAGGTCGAGAAGCACGGTAAGGCCGGCGAACGACAGCATGAACAGCGTGAAGAAGACAAGGACCGAGTTGACGACATCCTCGGCAAGCGGCTGTCGGCCGAGGCGCATGTTGACGACGCGGTTCGGGCTGTAGAGCCGGCGGATCTGCGCCCGGATTGCCTCGAAAAGGACGAGATAGCGAAAGACCTTCACGGAACAGGCCGTTGACGACGTGCAGCCGCCGACGAGCCCGATGATGATGATCACCGTGAAGGGGAACGGGCCCCAGGCGGTGATGTCCTCGGAACCATAGCCGGTGCCCGAAAAGAGCGAAACGACGTTGAAAACCGTCTCGCGCAGCGCGGGCTCGAACGGGGTGGCGAAGACGGCCATCCGGTAGATCACGATGGCCGCGACGGCATAGGCCGTCCACCGCAGGTAGGCGCGCACCTGCACGTCGCGCCAGAGCGGGCGCGCATCCCCAGAAAGAAGCTGGATGAACCGGACGAAGGGAAGACTGGCAAGGAACATGAACAGCGCGGCGACGTATTCGGCCGGCCCCTGGAACAGCCCGAAGCTCTTGTCGGAGGTGGAAAATCCCCCCGTCGACATGGTCGTGAGCGCGTGGACCGTCGCCTCGAGCCCCGTCATGCCAAGGCCAAGATAGGCGGTCGCGCAAAGGACGGTCAGAAGGACATAGACGCGGATGAGGGCGCTTGAGATGTCGATGGCGCGCGGAAGCACCTTGCCCAGCGTGTCGAACCCTTCGGTCTGGAAGAACTGCATGCCGCCGACCCGCATGAGCGGCAGGAAGACCATCGCCACGATGACGATGCCGAGCCCGCCCAACCACTGCAGGATCCCGCGCCAGAGAAGCGTTCCCGCGGGCATGTCGTCGAGGCCGACGAACACCGTGGTGCCGGTCGTCGTCAGGCCCGACATCGCCTCGAAATAGGCGTCGGTGAAGCTGGCGTGGGGCGCGCCGAGGAAAAATGGAATGGCCCCGAAGAACGGCAGGACGGCCCAGACGCCCGAGGTCAGCATGAAGACCTGCTGGACCGAAAGCCCCGCGCCCACGCTGTTGGCCGTCGCAAGCGTCAGCATGCCGCCCGCCACGAAGGTCACGATGGCCGACTCGAGAAAGACCTTCCAGTGCGCGGCACCCTCCACGAAATCGAGGGCCATCGGCACCAGCATCGCGGCGCCGAGAGCCATGACGAGCACGCCAATGATGTTGACGACGGGCCGCGGGTCCTTCATGGGCCCGAGGCTTGGCCGCTTGCCCCGCGGCTGTCAAGGCGTCCCGTCCCGGGGCCGGGCCCCGCATATCGAC
>RFGD01000373.1 GCA_003696705.1 Alphaproteobacteria bacterium
CACGCATCAGATAGGGCGTCGTCTGCGGTCGATCCGGGGGCTGACTGTCGAGCGGCGCATAGAAGTTCGCGCGGCGCACCTTCAGCGGGTCGGCGCCAAGATGGTGCGCGACGTGGTCCATGACGCGTTCGATCCCGAGGACGCCCTGGGGACCGCCAAAACCGCGGAAGGCCGTCGCCGACTGGGTGTTGGTCCGCAGCCGGTGACTGATGATCGTCGCGGCCGGCAGGTGATAGGCGTTGTCGGCATGGAGCATGGCCCGGTCGGCCACCGGAAGCGACAGATCGAGCGACCAGCCACAGCGGACGTAATGGATGAACTCGACGCCGAGGATGCGGCCCTCATCGTCGAAACCCGCCCGATAGCGGATGCGGAAATCGTGCCGCTTGCCGGTGATGCGCATGTCATCGTCGCGGTCATAGCGCATCTTGCAGGGCCGGCCCGTTCGCCATGCTGCCAGTGCCGCGGCGACCGCCAGTGCATTGCCCTGGCTTTCCTTGCCGCCGAAACCGCCGCCCATGCGGCGCACCTCTACCCGGACGGCGCCCATGGGCAGGCCAAGGGCGTCGGCGACCTTGTGCTGGATCTCTGTCGGATGCTGGCTCGAGGCATGGACGACCATTTCGGCGCCGTCCTGCGGGACCGCCAGCGCCGCCTGGCCTTCAAGATAGAAATGTTCCTGTCCGCCGATCTCGATCTGGCCGGCGACGACATGCGGCGCGCGGGCGAGGGCGGCCTCGGCGTCGCCCTTGCGCCAGACAAGCGGCGCCGCTTCGAAGCGGCTGTTGGCGGCGATCGCCTCGTCGATGGTCAGGATCGGGTCGAGCGGGCGGATGTCGATCCGGCCCAGGCGGGCCGCCTGGCGGGCTTGCCGGTGGCTTTCGGCCACGACAAGAAACACCGGCTGGCCCACGTAGTGGACGCGCCCGTCGGCAAGAAGCGGTTCGTCACCGGCCGCGGGCGAGACATCGTTCCGGCCGGGAATGTCGGGCGCCGTCAGGACGGCATGGACGCCGGGGGCGTTCCGGACGGCTTCAAGATCGAGGCTCCGGATCTCTCCGTGGGCGACGGGCGAGAGGCCGAAGGCCAGATGCAGCGTGCCGGCGGGCACGGGGATGTCATCGACATAGCGCGCGGCGCCGGTAACGTGCAGGCGCGCCGAATCGTGGGGGAGCGGTCTGCCGACTGTCATTGCGGCCCCCCGGCGATGGGCCCCACGGCCTGGATGTCGACCAGTTCGCGACCGGCTTCGGCCTCGACGAACAGGCGCGTCAGCATGTTTCGCGCCGCCTCGAGCCGGTAGGCTGCCGTGGCGCGCATGTCGCTGATGGGACTGAAGTCCTCGGCAAAGGCCAGACGGGCGCGGCGGATCGTGTCCTCGTCCCACGGCTGGCCGGCCAGCGTCTCTTCCACGGCGCGTGCGCGCTTCGGCACCGGCGCCATGCCGCCGAAGGCGATCCGGGCGCCCAGCACGACGCCGTCGCGGATGTCGAGGTGAAACGCGCCCATCACGGCTGAAATGTCCTGGTCGAGGCGCTTCGAGAGCTTGTAGGCCGCAAAGATGCCGCGCGGGCGGGGAATGCGGACGGCCTCGACGAACTCGCCGGGGTTGCGGTCCTGCTTGCCGTAGTCGATGAAGAAGTCCTCGAGCGGGAGGGCGCGCCGCGCCTTCTTTCGCCTGAGCTCGACCGTGGCGCCAAGGGCGATCAGCGCCGGGGCCGCATCGCCGATGGGCGAGCCATTGGCGATGTTGCCGCCGATGGTCGCGGCGTTGCGCACCTGCTCGGAGCCGAAGCGGCGCAGAAGTTCGGCCAGCCTGGGCCAGCGCGCGCGGGCAATCTGGCGCAGTTCGTTGATGGTGATGCAGGCGCCCACGGTGACCGAACCGTCCTCGTTCTCGGTGATCTCGCGCAGTTCCGGCACGCGGCCAAGAAAGGCCACCGGCCGGATGTCGCGCAGGCCCTTCGTGACCCACAGCCCGACGTCCGTGGCACCCGCGACAAGGGTCGCGTCGGGATGATCGGCGTACCAGCTTGCCAGCGTCTCGACATCGCCCGGCGCGAACCAGTCGGCGTCAGGCGACGTCCCGGCCGAAGGCCCTTGCCCTGCGGGATCGGGCGCATCCGGCGCGAGGCCGACGTCGGGCCAGGCAAGCGGGCCGGCCTGCGCCGCCGCGCGCGCGGCCCGGACGATAGGCGCATAGCCCGTGCATCGGCACAGGTTGCCGGCAAGGATGTTGTCGTAGTCGCCGCGACCGTTGGCCATGGCGACGGCAAGCGACACGACGATGCCCGGCGTGCAGAAGCCGCACTGGCTCGCGTGGTGGGTGACCATTGCCGCCTGGACGGGGTGAAGGTTCCGGCCCGCCGCGATTCCCTCGACCGTGCGCACGGCGGTTCCCTGAAGCTGGGGCAGGAACAGGATGCAGGCATTGACCGCGACCGGCCGCGCCTCGGGGTCGGAAGGGTCGGGCGTCACGGCGACCGTGCATGCGCCGCAGTCCCCCTCGGCGCAGCCCTCCTTCGTTCCCGTGAGGCCGCGTCGTTCCCGCAGCCACTCGAGCAGCGTGGTCGTGGGCGCCACGTCGGACACCCGCACCCGATCGCCGTTCAGAAGAAACGTGATCTCGGTCATCGATGATCCGGTGCCACTTTCTTTCCGGCGGATCCCGTCCGCCCACCGCCCCGGCCCGATGCGGCGTAAAGCCGGCGGCGTTTCCTTCGTTCAAGGAAAGACCGGGTTCGCCCGCTTGGCAACCCTGAACCGAAGGCCGGACGCAATCGCGCCCGCGCGCGATTACCCCCTCGAATTCCGGTGCGGGCTGGGCTAGCGTCGGGCCATGCCGAACATGCCGCAGTTCATCCACCTTCGCCTGCATTCGGAATATTCGCTTCTGGAAGGGGCCGTTCGGCTCAAGTCGCTGCCGCGCCTTTGTGCCGACAACGACATGCCGGCGGTGGCGCTTACCGACACGAACAACCTCTTCGCCGCGCTCGAGTTTTCGGTGACGCTCGGCGACGCCGGCATTCAGCCGATCGTCGGCTGTCAGGTGGATGTCGTCCTGCCGGACGCCGCCGCGGGCGACGAATCCGCGGCGCCGGCCCCGGTCGTTCTTCTGGCCCAGAACGAGGCGGGATATGCGAATCTGATGAAGCTCAACTCGTGCCTCTATCTCGACGCGGCGGGGGCGGCGCCGTCCGTCACGATCGACGAGCTCGAGGCCCATGCCGAGGGGCTGATCTGCCTGACCGGCGGTGCCGACGGTCCCGTGGGCCGGCTCCTTCATGCCGGAAAGCGTGACAGGGCCGAGGCCCTTCTCGGGCGGCTCTCGGCGGCCTACCCGGGCCGGCTCTATGTCGAGCTTCAGCGCCATCCGACCGAAGGCGGCGCCCTGCCGCATGCCGAGCGCGCGACCGAGCGCGGCTTCGTCGAGATGGCCTATGCCATGGATCTGCCGCTTGTCGCGACGAATGACGTCCATTTCGCCGAACCCGAGATGTTCGAGGCGCATGACGCCCTCTTGTGCATCGCCGAGGGGGCCTATGTCGATCAGCAGGAGCCGCGCCGTCGCCTGACGCCGCATCACCATTTCAAGTCGCCAGCCGAGATGGCGGCGCTCTTTGCCGACCTTCCCGAGGCGATCGAGAACACGGTCGAGATCGCCCGCCGCTGCGCCTTCCGCGTCAGCCGTCGCAAGCCGATCCTGCCGCGCTTCGCCGACGACGAGGTCGAGGAGCTGCGCCGGCAGGCGTGGGAAGGGCTCGAGCGGCGGCTCGAGGCCATCACGCCGGCCGCCCCCGTCGAGGCCTATCACGAGCGGCTTCGCTTCGAGCTTGGCATCATCGAGCAGATGGGGTTTCCGGGCTATTTCCTGATCGTCGCCGATTTCATCAAGTGGGCCAAGGCGCAAGGCATCCCCGTCGGGCCGGGTCGGGGTTCGGGGGCCGGCTCGCTCGTCGCCTACGCGCTGACGATCACCGACCTCGATCCGCTGCGCTACAACCTTCTGTTCGAGCGGTTCCTGAACCCCGAGCGCGTGTCGATGCCGGACTTCGACATCGATTTCTGCATGGATCGCCGGGAAGAGGTGATCCACTACGTCCAAGAGAAGTACGGTCGCGACCGCGTCGCCCAGATCATCACCTTCGGCGCGCTTCTGTCGAAGGCGGCGGTGCGGGACGTGGGGCGGGTGCTGCAGATGCCCTATGGGCAGGTGGACCGGCTGTCCAAGCTCATTCCCGTCGAGGGCGTGAAACCCGTATCCGTGCGCCGCGCCGTTGCCGAAGAGCCGCGGCTGAAGGCGGAAGCCGACGCCGAAGAGGTGGTCGCGCGACTTCTGAAATACGCCGAGGCCATCGAGGGGCTCTTGCGCAACGCCTCGACCCACGCGGCCGGTGTCGTCATCGGCGACCGGCCGCTGGACGAACTGGTGCCGCTCTATCAGGATCCCCGGTCGGACATGCCGGCGACCCAGTTCAACATGAAATGGGTCGAGCAGGCGGGGCTGGTGAAG
>RFGD01000374.1 GCA_003696705.1 Alphaproteobacteria bacterium
GCGCGCGCCTCGAGCACTGCGACAAGCGCCTCTCGTGCAGCGGCCTTCTGGTCTGGCGCGACGGCGTCCTCGAGATCGAGGATGATGGCGTCCACCGGAAGTGTCCGAGCCTTTTCGATGGCCCGGCCGTTTGATGCGGGAATGTAGAGAACGGAGCGATACGGGCGCTCGAGAATGTCCATCACGGTCCCTCCTTTGGCTGGCGGCACGTGAACACGGCGACGGCACATTTGGCAAGCGTCCTGTTGCCGCGCCGCAGCGTGAGGCACGATTCCGACCCGCGATTGCGCGGCCATCCCTGGGCACACAAGCCTTGCGTCGCGCGCGGCGGTGGACTACGCAACCTGCGAAACGCGCAACCAAAGCGGAGAAGACCCATGTCGAGACCCAGGATTGCCCTTATCGGGGCCGGTCAGATCGGAGGCACCCTGGCGCATCTGGCCGCATTGAAGGAGCTTGGCGACATCGTCCTGTTCGACATCGCCGAAGGCATTCCCCAGGGCAAGGCCCTCGACATCGCGGAATCGGGCCCCGTCGAAGGGTTCGACGCCGCGCTCAAGGGCACCAACGACTATGCGGACATTGCCGGCGCCGATGTGTGCATCGTCACCGCGGGCGTGCCGCGCAAGCCGGGCATGAGCCGCGACGATCTCTTGGGGATCAACCTCAAGGTCATGAAGGCCGTCGGCGAAGGCATCAAGGCGCATGCGCCGGACGCCTTCGTGATCTGCATCACCAACCCGCTCGATGCGATGGTCTGGGCGCTGCGCAACTATTCCGGGCTTCCGCACGAGAAGGTCGTCGGCATGGCCGGCGTTCTTGATTCGGCGCGCTTCCGCCACTTCCTCAGCCTCGAGTTCAATGTCTCGATGCGGGATGTGACGGCCTTCGTCCTTGGCGGCCACGGTGACACGATGGTGCCGCTGGCCCGCTACTCGACGGTTGCCGGGATCCCGCTGCCCGATCTCGTGAAGATGGGCTGGACCACGCAAGAGAAGCTCGACGCCATCATCCAGCGCACGCGCGACGGCGGCGCCGAGATCGTCGGCCTTCTGAAGACCGGATCCGCATTCTACGCGCCGGCCGCCTCGGCAATCGAGATGGCGGAGGCCTATCTCAAGGATCAGAAGCGCGTCCTTCCCTGCGCCGCCTGGGTGGACGGCGCCTACGGGCTTGACGGCATTTATGTCGGCGTCCCGACGGTGCTTGGCGCCGGCGGTGTCGAGCGGGTCATCGAGATCCAGCTGTCGAAGGACGAGAAGGCCATGTTCGACAAGTCGGCCGAAGCGGTCCGCGGGCTTGTCGAAGCCTGCAAGGGCATCGACCCGAACCTGGCCTGATCCCGGGCGCGCGGCGACGCGCACTGTCGAAAACGCGGGCGCTGCCGATACCGCGCGGCGCCCGCGCACGCGTTTTCCGGGGACCCGTCGACCGCCGCGGCCCACGGCCGGACGGGCGAATCTCCTTCCCCCCTGACCAGTGCTCGGAGGGCCCTCGGCACGCAGCCGGACGCATATGTGATCACACTTTTGAAAACTGTGATCACAATTGATGGTAATTTGCCGCTCAAACGCCCGGGAATGCGTCTTTTCCTTTTCCACCTCGCGTGAACGTGCCATCAGCAACGCGGCTCAACGCGTGAGGAACGGAATGAACATCCACGAATATCAGGCGAAGTCCCTTCTTCGCAGCTACGGCGCGCCCGTTGCCGACGGGCGCGTGGTGCTGAAGGCCGACGAGGCCAAGACCGCAGCCGGTGAACTTGAAGGCCCGATCTGGGTGGTCAAGGCCCAGATCCACGCCGGCGGGCGCGGCAAGGGCCATTTCAAGGAGCCCGAGGCCGGCGAAAAGGGCGGGGTTCGTCTTGCCCGCTCGGTCGAGGAAGCCGCAGAAGAAGCGCGCAAGATGCTGGGTCGCACCCTTGTGACGCATCAGACCGGCCCCGAGGGCAAGAAGGTCAACCGCGTCTACATCGAAGAGGGCGCCGCCATCGCGCGCGAGCTCTACCTTGCGGTGCTCATCGACCGGAAGACCTCTCGCATCTCGTTCGTCTGTTCGACCGAAGGCGGAATGGACATCGAGGAAGTGGCCGCGTCCACGCCCGAGAAGATCCTCTCGTTCTCGGTCGATCCGGCAACCGGGGTCCAGCCTTTCCACGGCCGCCGCATCGCCTTTGCGCTGGGGCTCGAGGGCGCGCAGGTCAAGCAGTGCGTGAAGCTGGTGGACACGCTCTATCGGCTGTTCACCGAGAAGGACGCCGAGCTGGTCGAGATCAACCCCCTCATCGTGACCGAAGGGGGCGATCTTCGCTGCCTCGACGCGAAAATGGGCTTCGACGACAACGCCCTCTACCGCCACCCCGACATTGCCGAACTGCGCGACGAGACCGAAGAGGACCCGAAAGAGCTCGAGGCGTCGAAATACGACCTCAACTACATTGCGCTCGACGGCGACATCGGATGCATGGTCAACGGTGCCGGCCTGGCGATGGCGACGATGGACATCATCAAGCTCTATGGCGCCGAGCCGGCGAACTTCCTCGACGTCGGGGGCGGTGCGACCAGGGAAAAGGTCGCGGCAGCCTTCAAGATCATCACCTCGGACCCGAAGGTGAAGGGGATCCTTGTCAACATCTTCGGCGGCATCATGCGCTGTGACATCATCGCCGAGGGCGTGGTCGAGGCGGTCCGCGAAGTGGGGCTGAAGGTGCCGCTGGTCGTACGCCTCGAGGGCACGAATGTCGAAAAGGGCAAGGAGATCCTGGACAATTCGGGGCTGGACGTGATCTCGGCCGACAATCTTGACGACGCCGCGAAGAAGATCGTGGCGGCGGTCAAGGGCTGAGGCCATGCGCGCGACCGACACGCCGCGCGAGGGGCGCCGGACGGAGGCCGGACGGGCCCCTGCCCCGCGGCCCAGGGCGCAGGAAGGAGCCTGATGAGCGCCGAGGACGCATATCGCCCCTGCCCGGCCTGCGGGTCCGCGAATGCCGTGCCCCTGCCTGCCCTTGCGCCCCCGCCATGGCGCATCGGGCGATGCGCGTCCTGCGACTTCGTCTTCCTGCTAAATCCGGTCGACTACTCGGCACTCGAACAGGAATACGCCTGGGAACGGACCTATGTCGCGGAAGATGTGGCGCGCGAGGCCGCACGCGGCCCCGTCCGACGGCTGGCCCGCCGTGCCCGCGTTCTCGGCTACAAGCTGCGCGGGCAGCGCGCGTTCCGCTATCTTTCGCTGCTCGAGCCCGGCCCGACGCTCGAGATCGGATGCGCCGATGCGGTGCGCGTGACGCCGCCGTTCACGCCCTACGGCATCGAGCTTTCGAAGGCCCTGGCGACCCGCGCCGACGAGAAGATGCGCGCCCTCGGCGGATATTGTCTTCAGGGGGCCGGCGCCGAACGCATTCGCGACTTTCCCGACGGCTTCTTCACCGGGGTGCTCATGCACAGCTACCTCGAACACGAGGTCCGGTTTGCCGAGGTGCTGGCCCAGACGTTCCGCGTCCTTGCCCCGGGCGGGCGGGCGTTCATTCGCGTGCCCAACTTCTCCTCCGTCGGTCGGCGACTGCACGGGGCCCGCTGGCCGGGTTTCCGGCATCCCGACCATGTCAACTACTTCACCCCCGGAACCCTGCGGCGCGCGGTCGAGCACGCCGGGTTCCGATACAAGCTCGTGAACCGCCACAAGATCTGGCTCGACGACAACATCCAGGCGCTGGCGATCAAGCCCGCCGCATGAAGAAGGACCAACGGAATGGCCATTCTCGTTGACGAAAACACCAAGGTGATCTGCCAGGGCTTCACCGGAAGCCAGGGCACGTTCCATTCCGAACAGGCCATCGCCTATGGCACGAAGATGGTCGGCGGCGTGACCCCCGGGAAGGGCGGCACCACCCACCTTGGCCTTCCGGTGTTCAACACCGTGCACGAGGCGCGCGAGGCGACCGGCGCGGATGCCACCGCGATCTATGTGCCCCCGCCCTTCGCGGCCGATGCCATCCTCGAGGCGATCGACGCGGAAGTGCCGCTGATCGTCGCCATCACGGAAGGCATCCCGGTCCTCGACATGATGCGGGTCAAGCGGGCGCTGATCGATTCGAACTCTCGGCTCATCGGCCCGAACTGCCCGGGCGTCATCACCCCCGACGCCTGCAAGATCGGCATCATGCCGGGACACATCCACAAGCGGGGCTCGGTCGGCGTGGTGTCGCGCTCGGGCACGCTGACCTACGAAGCGGTCAAGCAGACGACCGATGTCGGCCTTGGCCAGTCGACCTGCGTCGGGATCGGTGGCGACCCGATCAAGGGCACCGAGTTCATCGACGTGCTCGAGCTGTTCCTTGCCGATGAAGAAACCCAATCCATCATCATGATCGGAGAGATCGGGGGACAGGCCGAAGAGGAGGCCGCCGAATTCCTGATCGCCGAGGCGAAGCGCGGCCGCAAGAAGCCCGTGGCCGGTTTCATCGCCGGGCGCACGGCCCCGCCGGGGCGCCGGATGGGGCACGCGGGCGCCATCGTCTCGGGCGGCAAGGGCGACGCGGAATCCAAGATCGAGGCCATGCGGCGTGCCGGCATCGTCGTCGCCGAAAGCCCGGCGCGCCTTGGCGAAGCAGTGCTTGAGGCAATCGGAAAGTAGGATGAACCGGGCGCCCGTGGATGACCGCCAAGTGTCACCGCCGCCAGGCGCGACGGCGCCCGCTTCACGCACACGGTCCAACCCCAGCGAGGTGCTGAAATGACCGAACAAAGTCCCAACGACATCTTCAAGTCGTCGTCTTTCCTTCAGGGACTGAACGCCGAATATGTCGAACAGCTGTACGCCCGCTATGCACGCGACCCGAATGCGGTTGACGATGCCTGGCGCGCCTTCTTCGCCTCGCTTGGCGACGCGCCCGAGGCAGCGACGCGCGAGGCCGAAGGGCCTTCATGGCAACGCCACGACTGGCCGCCCGAGCCCACGGACGAGCTCACGGCCGCGCTGACGACGCTCTGGCCAGAGGTCGAGAAGGCCGAGCTCGACCGGACGGGCAAGGAACTTGCCGGCAAGATCCGCGAGAAGGCGACCGAAACGGGTACCGAGGTGGAGCCGGCCAAGGTTCGGCAGGCCGTCCTCGATTCCATCCGCGCGCTCATGCTCATCCGCGCCTACCGGATCCGCGGGCATCTCGTGGCCGACCTGGACCCCCTGGGCATGCGCAAGGTCGAACCGCATCCCGAGCTTGACCCGAAGACCTACGGCTTCACGGACGCCGACATGGACCGGCCGATCTTCATCGACTACGTCCTTGGGCTCGAGTTCGCGACGATGCGCCAGATCCTCGATCTGGTGAAACGCACCTATTGCGGCACCTTCGCCCTTCAGTACATGCACATCTCGGATCCCGAACAGGCGGCATGGCTGAAAGAGCGGATCGAGGGCTACGGCAAGGAGATCACCTTCACCCAGCGCGGGCGGAAGGCGATCCTCAACAAGCTGGTCGAGGCAGAGGGCTTCGAGAAGTTCCTGCACGTGAAGTTCACCGGGACGAAGCGTTTCGGCCTTGATGGCGCCGAAAGCCTCATCCCGGCGATGGAACAGATCATCAAGCGCGGCGGCGCTCTGGGCGTCGAGGAAATCGTCATCGGCATGCCCCACCGCGGCCGGCTCAATGTGCTTGCCAACGTCATGGGCAAGCCCTACCGCGCGATCTTCAACGAGTTCCAGGGCGGCAGCTTCAAGCCCGAGGAGGTCGAGGGCTCGGGCGACGTGAAGTATCACCTTGGCGCCTCGTCCGACCGCGAATTCGACGGCAACCGCGTGCACCTGAGCCTGACGGCCAACCCCTCGCACCTCGAGGCCGTGAACCCGGTCGTCCTGGGCAAGACGCGCGCCAAGCAGGACCAGCACAACGACACCCTGCGCAAGAAGGTGCTGCCGGTGCTACTGCACGGTGACGCCGCCTTCGCGGGACAGGGGGTCGTCGCGGAATGCTTCGGCCTTTCCGGCCTTGCCGGACATCGCACCGGCGGGACGATCCATATCGTCGTCAACAACCAGATCGGCTTCACGACGGCGCCGCATTTCTCGCGCTCGTCGCCCTATCCGACCGACATCGCCCTCATGGTCGAAGCGCCGATCTTCCACGTGAACGGCGACGACCCCGAGGCCGTCGTCCACGCCGCCAAGGTCGCGACCGAGTTTCGTCAGAAGTTCGGCAAGGATGTCGTCATCGACATCTTCTGCTACCGCCGCTTCGGGCATAACGAGGGCGACGAGCCCATGTTCACCCAGCCGCGGATGTACAACCTCATCAAGAAGCATCCGACGACGCTTCAGCTCTATGCCGACCGGCTTGTGCGCGACGGGCTCATCGAGGTCGGAGAGATCGAGGACGCGAAGGCCGCGTTCCAGGCCCATCTGAACGAGGAGTTCGAGGCGGCCAAGGAATACAAGCCGAACAAGGCCGACTGGCTCGACGGGCGTTGGGCGCATCTGGATCGCGGCGGCGACGAATACCAGCGCGGGCAGACGGCCATTCCGCCCGAAATGCTGGCCGAGATCGGGCAGGCCCTGACCACGGTACCGGAAGGATTTCACCTGCACCGCACGCTCAACCGCTTCATCGACGCGCGCAAGGCGATGTTCGAAAGCGGTACCGGCTTCGACTGGGCAACCGGAGAGGCGCTGGCGTTCGGCTCGCTCCTTCTCGAGGGGTACCCGGTGCGCCTGTCGGGCCAGGATTCGACCCGCGGCACCTTCTCGCAGCGGCATTCGGCCTTCGTCGACCAGGAAACGGAAGAGCGCTACTACCCGCTGAACCACATTCGCGAAGGCCAGTCGCGCTATGAAGTCATCGATTCGATGCTGTCGGAATACGCGGTCCTTGGCTTCGAATACGGCTACTCCCTGGCCGAGCCCAATGCGTTGACGCTCTGGGAAGCGCAGTTCGGCGACTTCGCCAACGGCGCCCAGATCATGTTCGACCAGTTCATCTCGTCCGGCGAACGCAAGTGGCTTCGGATGTCGGGTCTTGTGTGCCTGCTGCCCCACGGATTCGAGGGACAGGGCCCCGAGCACTCGTCTGCTCGCCTCGAGCGGTTCCTCCAGCTTTGCGCCGAAGACAACTGGATCGTCGCCAACTGCACGACGCCGGCGAACTACTTCCACATCCTGCGCCGGCAACTGCACCGCAAGTTCCGCAAGCCGCTCATCCTCATGACGCCGAAGTCGCTTCTGCGCCACAAGCTTGCGGTGTCGAGGGCCGAGGACTTCACGACCGGATCCTCCTTCCACCGCGTGCTTTGGGACGACGCACAGCAGGGCAATTCGGACGCCGAGCTCAGGCCCGACGCCGAGATCCGGCGCGTGGTGCTCTGCTCGGGCAAGGTCTATTACGACCTCCTGGAAGAGCGGGATCGGCGCGGCATCGACGACATCTATCTTCTGCGGGTCGAGCAGTTCTACCCGTTCCCGGCGTTCTCGCTCATGCAAGAGCTCGAGCGTTTCAAGGATGCCGAGGTGATCTGGTGCCAGGAAGAGCCGAAGAACCAGGGTTCCTGGTTCTTCATGGACCCGAACCTCGAATGGGTTCTGAACCGCATCGGCGCCCGCCACACGCGCGCCCGCTACGTCGGGCGGCCCGCCTCGGCCTCGCCGGCGACGGGCCTCATGAGCCAGCACAAACAGCAACAGGAAGCGCTTGTCGACGAAGCGCTGACCATTGAGGAAACCAAGAAATGACCGTTGAAGTCCGAGTCCCGACGCTGGGCGAAAGCGTGACCGAGGCGACCGTGGCCACCTGGTTCAAGAAACCGGGGGACACGGTGCAGGCGGACGAGATGCTTTGCGAACTCGAAACCGACAAGGTCACGGTCGAGGTGCCCGCCCCCGCCGCCGGGCAGCTGGCCGAGATCGTCGCTCCGGAAGGCGCGACGGTCGGTGTCGATGCGCTTCTCGCGACGATCGAGGAAGGCGCCGGCACGAGCGCGACGGCGCCGGCCGAAGCGCCGGAAGCGGCGCCGGCCGGAGCTCCGGCCGCTGCGGAACCCGCCGCGGCCCCGGCGGCGCCCGCGACGGCGGGCACGGTTGATGTCGTGGTCCCCACGCTTGGCGAAAGCGTGACCGAGGCGACGGTTTCGACCTGGCTCAAGAAGCCCGGCGACAGCGTCGCGGTGGACGAGATCCTGTGCGAACTGGAAACCGACAAGGTCTCGGTCGAGGTCCCGGCCCCGGCCGCGGGCACACTGACCGAGATCCTGGCCCCCGAGGGCGCGACCGTGAAGCCCGGCGCGAAGATCGCGACGATCGCCGCTGGCGCCGGCGCCGCGGCGACGGCCGCCCCTGCCGCCACGCCCGAGGCCACGGGGACAGGGGCGCCGGCAGCAGCCGGCACCGAACGCGACGTCGAGCACGCGCCCTCGGCCCGAAAGCTCATGGCCGAACACGGGCTCACGCCCGACGAGGTGAGCGGCACCGGCCGCGCGGGCCGGATCATGAAGGAAGACGTCCAGCGCGCCATTCAGGCGGCCCAGGCCGCACCCGTCGCCCCGGCCGCTCCGTCCGCGCCGGCGACGCCGCGCGCGCCCTCCCCGGCCGAGGATGCCGCCCGCGAGGAGCGCGTGCGCATGACCCGGCTGCGCAAGACCATCGCGCGGCGGCTGAAGGACGCGCAAAACACGGCCGCGATCCTGACGACCTACAACGAAGCCGACATGACGGCGATCATGGATCTGCGCCGCAAGTACAAGGATGTCTTCGAGAAGAAGCATGGCGTCCGCATGGGCTTCATGTCCTTCTTCGTGAAGGCCTGTTGCAAGGCGCTGTTCGAGGTCCCCGAGGTCAACGCCGAGATCGACGGTGACGACATCGTCTACAAGAAATACGTGCACATGGGCGTCGCCGTCGGCACGCCGCAGGGCCTTGTCGTGCCGGTGCTGCGCGACGCCCACCAGATGAGCTTCGCCGAGATCGAGAAGGGTATCGCCGAGCTTGGCCGCAAGGCCCGCGACGGCAAGCTGTCCATGGCCGACATGCAGGGCGGGACCTTCACGATCTCGAACGGCGGTGTGTACGGCTCGCTCATGTCATCGCCGATCCTGAACCCGCCGCAATCGGGCATCCTCGGCATGCACAAGATCCAGGACCGCCCGGTGGCCCTGAACGGCGAGGTCGTGATCCGGCCCATGATGTATCTGGCACTCAGCTACGACCACCGCATCGTCGACGGGAAGGGGGCGGTGACCTTCCTCGTCCGGGTCAAGGAGGCGCTCGAGGACCCCGAACGGCTGCTTCTCGACCTTTGACCGGTGCATGCCCCGCCCGGCCGCCCGTCGGCCGGGCGTCATGAATTCGCCCGACAGGGCCAACGAACACGGGATTTTGACATGGCATCTTACGACGTGATCGTCATCGGCGGCGGACCCGGCGGCTATGTTTGCGCCATCCGCTGTGCGCAACTCGGCCTTCGGACCGCCTGCATCGAGGGGCGCAAGACCCTTGGCGGAACCTGCCTGAACGTGGGCTGCATCCCGTCGAAGGCGCTGTTGCACGCAACCCACCAGCTGCACGAGGCCGAGCACAACTTCGCGGCAATGGGCCTCAAGGGAAAGGCGCCTTCGGTCGACTGGCCGGCAATGCAGGCGTTCAAGGCGGGCGTCGTCGAGCAGAACACGAAGGGGATCGACTTCCTGTTCAAGAAGAACAAGGTCGAACGCATCGAAGGCTGGGCCCGCATCGAAGCCCCCGGCAAGGTGCGTGTGGGCGACGATCTTCACGAGGCGGCAAACATCGTCATCGCGACCGGCTCGGTCCCGGCAAGCCTTCCGGGCATCACCATCGACGAGGAGACGATCGTCAGCTCGACAGGGGCCCTGTCGCTGCCGAAGGTGCCAAGGCGGCTGGTCGTCGTCGGCGCCGGCGTCATCGGGCTTGAGCTCGGCTCGGTCTATCGCCGCCTCGGGGCCGAGGTGACGGTCATCGAGTATCTCGACCGCATCACGCCGGGCATGGATCTGGAACTCTCGAAGACGCTGCAACGCACGCTGAAGAAACAGGGCCTTTCGTTCGTCCTTGGCGCCGCCGTCCAGGGCGTCGAGAAGCTGAAGACCAAGACCAAGGTCACCTACAAGCTCCGCAAGACGGATGCCGAGCACACCGTCGACGCCGATGTCGTCCTGGTCGCGACCGGCCGCAGACCCTACGTCGAGGGCCTCGGGCTCGAGGCACTGGGCGTCGAGATGCTTCCGCGCGGCCAGATCCGCGTAGACGCGAACCGGCAGACCTCGGTCCCCGGCATCTGGGCCATCGGCGATGTCGTGCCCGGGCCCATGCTTGCCCACAAGGCCGAGGACGAGGGCATGGCCGTGGCTGAATCCATCGCCGGTCAGAAGGGCCATGTGAACTACGACGTCATCCCGTCGGTGATCTACACAAGCCCCGAGGTCGCCAGCGTCGGACGGACGGAAGAAGAACTGAAGGAGGCCGGCATTTCCTACAAGGTCGGCAAATTCTCGTTCATGGGCAATGGCCGGGCCAAGTCGATGCTGGCCGCCGAAGGCTTCGTGAAGATCCTTGCGAACGCCGAAACCGACCGGATCCTCGGGGTGCACATGATCGGCCCCTCGGTCGGCGAGCTGATCCAGGAAGCCTGCGTCGCCATGGAGTTCGGCGCCGCAGCCGAGGACCTCGCCCGCACCTGCCACGCGCATCCCACGCTCTCGGAGGCGGTGCGCGAGGCGGCGCTGGCCTGTGGCGACGGGGCCATCCACGCCTGACGCAACAGTGGCGGCCGGCGCCGTGGCTCCGCCGGCCGACCCGCTCAGCGCGTGATCATCTTGAGCCCCTGCGTCACATCCATGCGCACGGCCAGTCGAAGCCCGGGCTCGTCGCCTGCCTTGAGCGCCGCGATGATGAGCCGGTGATACTTCGGCACATCCGTCCGGTTCAGGCGTCCGTAGAGCCGTCGCATCGTCGGGCCAAGCTGAAGCCAGACCGTCTCGGTCATGGCCAGCATCGCCGGGGCCTGCGCCCTCAGATAGAGCGCGCGGTGAAACTCGAGATTTGCCCGGATATAGGCCACCGCATCGTGGTTCTGGACCGCCTGCCCTATCTGAGCGTTGATGGCGTGCAGGCGGTCGAGCAGTGCTATGTGGGCGCGCGGCATCGCCCGCGCCGCCAGTTCGGGCTCGAGCAGCGCCCGGAGCGCCGCCAGTTCCTCGATCCGCTCGGGCGACAGGTCGACGGTCGAGACGCGCCCCGAGGGCGAAAGCGTCAGCGCGCCCTCGGCCGCAAGTCGGCGCACGGCCTCTCGGGCCGGCGTCATGCTTGCCCCGAACTCGGCGCCGATGCCCCGCAACGTCATCGAGGTGCCGGGCAGGATCTCTCCGTGCATGATGCGGCTGCGCAAGGCGCGGTAAAGCCGGTCATGAACCGGCCCTCGGTCGCGCCCCGCCGCATTGGAAGAAGCCGTTGCATTCGTCATGGAAGAACCGTGATCACAAAGTTCGGCGCCGTCAATGCCCGGTCCGTCAGTCGTCGGTGAACTGCCAGGCCTGAAGGGACGCGCCGTGCTCGCGCAGCCATCGGCGTCTCGGGGCGTGGTCCGGGTCAAGCTGTTCGACAAGGTTCCAGAAGGACCGAGAATGGTCCATGTGGACAAGATGCGCCACCTCGTGCGCGACCACGTATCGAAGGACTTCGGGCGGCGCCATGACCAGCCGCCACGAGAACATGAGCGACCCGGCAGCGCTGCACGAACCCCAGCGTGATCGCGTGTCGCGCAGCGTGATTCGGCCAGCCTGCCGTCCCACCCGCGGCGCAAGCCTGTCCACATGCCCCACGACCCGCTCGCGGCAGAGGTGACGCAGAAAGCCCGCAATCGCCGGGCCGGGCGAAGCGGCAGCGTCGGGGACGAGGATCTCGGCCGGCAAAAGCGCGATACGGGACCCCGGCCCGCGCGCAATCCGACGCGGGATCCCTTCGATGGGGATGGCTTCGCCGATGGCCGGCCGACGCGCCTCGACGGCCCGCCCGAGTTGTCGCCGCACCCAGTCGGTGCGCGACCGGACGAAAGCCATGCCCTCGTCGGGATCGGCGCCCTGCGGCACCGTCAGCGTCACCCGTCCGTCCCGCCGGGCGACGCGCAGGATGAAACGCCGGGCGCGCGCCGACACCCGCAATTCGACCGGCACGTCCCGCCCGTCCACACGTATCGCCCGTGCTTCGGACCCTGTCGCCATCCCCGCTGGTTCCCCTTGATTCGCCTCCTGCGAAGCATAGGCGCGCGCGGTCGAGGCTGCACCCGTGCCGATCGCGCCGGGGCACGGCTCGCGCCTTGACGGGTCACGTGTCGGCCACGAAATTCCACGTGAGACCGCGCCGCGGAAAAGGCTTTGACACGCTTGTGCGACTGTGGCACGTGGCACGGATTCGAAGGGACACCTGCCAACGAAGGGGGAATTTAATGCCCAAGGAAGAATGGGGCGTTAAGCGCGAATGCCCGAACTGCAAGACTCGATTCTACGACCTTCAGCGGGATCCGATGACCTGCCCGTCCTGCGGGCACAGCTTCACGCTCGAGACCCTTTCGGGCGGCCGCGGCGAGGTCCTTGTGCGTGACACGTCGGTGAAGCCCGAGGTGGAGGAAGAGGACGAGCTTCTGGATGTCCTCGACACGGATGACGTGCTTGACGATGACGTCGAGGACGACGTTCTCGAAGAGGACGATGACGACACCGTCTCGCTCGAGGAGATCGCCGACGTCTCGCCCGACGACGACGAGGTCTGAACATGACGTCGGGGCGGAATTTTTCGCTTGAACTGCCCCGCGTCTTTCCATACACAGCGCCTCGCGGACACGCTCCGCACCCCGGTGGGGCCATAGCTCAGTTGGGAGAGCGCCTGCATGGCATGCAGGAGGTCAGGGGTTCGACTCCCCTTGGCTCCACCAGTTCCCTTCCCCTCTGGACCAGTCTCCCCGGCCCCGACGGCGCGGGTAAAGGCACTTTCGTGCGGCGATGGCTCTGACGGCAGACCTGGCAGAACTGGCGATCGGGACGCCCTCAAGCGCCCTGGTCGGCGTGCCGCAGGACATCGTTCTGAACTCGATTCTTGACTGGATTGCCGTTGGCCGCGCCGGATCCGGCGAGCCGGTGTCGCGAATGATCCGCCATCACGTCCGGGACGAAGGCGGGGTTCCGGAAGCCAGCGTCTTCGGCGGAGCGATGGCCCCTGCACGTGCCGCCGCGCTGGCCAACGGCGCGACCTCGCACGCGCTCGACTACGACGACACGCATTTCCACCACGTCGGGCACCTTTCCGTCGTCGTGATCCCGGCGGCGCTGGCGATGGCCGAGGCGCGGCACGCCACGGGTCGCGCCCTTCTCGATTCGCTGGTCGTCGGCTTCGAGGTCGCCTGCCGCGTCGGCGGCTGGCTTGGCCGCCCGCATTACGATGCCGGATTTCACCAGACCGCAACGGCGGGCTGCTTCGGCGCGACGGCCGCGGCCTGTCGGCTTCTCGGCCTCGACACCCGCCAGACCTGCCACGCGCTTGGCCTTGCCTCGACGCGGGCGGCCGGGCTCAGGTCGCAGTTCGGCACGATGGGAAAGCCGCTCAACGCGGGCTTCGCGGCGTCGAACGCGGTGGAATGCGCCGGGCTCGCGGCGCGCGGCATCCTGTCGACGCCCGAGGGCCTGGAAGGCCCGCAAGGCTTCGGCGCGACGCACGCCGGCAGCGGAACCACGCGCCAGCCCGACGACACATTGCTGATGCGTGGCAACAGTTACAAGTTCCATGCCTGCTGTCACGGCACCCATGCCGCGCTCGAGGCGCTCGAGACCGCGCTTCGGCAAGTGCCTGCCCGGCAGATCGCAAGCGTCACGCTCGGGACGCATCCGCGGTGGATTCCCGTCTGCAACATCGAACGTCC
>RFGD01000375.1 GCA_003696705.1 Alphaproteobacteria bacterium
ACCTCCGGCTTGACGTCAGGCTTGACGTCCCGGCAGGCCGGGCACCTTCCCTGCACCTCGATACTCGCCCGCTCGACCGCGAAGTCGAGCCTTGCCGCAACGGCGTCGATTGCCTCCGAGACGCGCGCTTCCGGGATCTCGGCCACCTTGCCGCAGTCGGCGCAAATGAACAGGACCGGCGCGCCCTCATGTTCGGGCGCCATGCAGGCGATGAACGCGTTGAGCCGACGCACCCGATGCGCGAACCCGTGCTGGACCAGAAAGTCGAGCGCACGATAGGCAACGGGTGGCTGATGGCCGAATCCCTCCTTGCCAAGACGCTCGAGAATCTCGTAGGCACCGACGGCCCGGTGCGCTTCGAGGAGGATCTCGAGCGCGCGCCTGCGCACCGGTGTCAGGCGAAGCCCGCGAGCCTTCGCGGCTTCCTCGGCACGGGCCAGCGCCGCCTTGGCGCAGGCGCCGTGCTCATGCTCTCGAAAGGCTTCCCTCGCCCCGGCCATGTTGCAGCTTGCCCCGCTGTGAAAAGTTACGTTATTACATTACACGCTCGGGGCGCCGACCTGCAAGGCCCCCGTCACGCAAGGCCCCGTCAAGCTTTCCGGCGAAAGGCCAACCCTCGGCGAAGGAAACGACCCATGAAATGCATCCGCCATGCAACCGCGATCCTTGCCCTTTGCGTGACAGCCGTCGGCACGGCCGCGCTGGCCGGACAGGGCGACCGCCTGCTCGTCGCCGCCGACATCCTGCCCGTGCACTCGCTCGTGGCCTCGGTCGCCGGAGATGGCGCCGAGGTCGAGCTTCTCCGCGACAGCCGGCAAGACCCGCACGGACACGCAATCCGCCCGTCCGAGATGGCGCGCCTCATCTCGGCCGACCTTGTCGTCTACGTGGGCGCGGCGCTTGAGCCCGAACTTGCGGCGCGCCTTTCGGACGAGCCGGAAAGGGCCCTTCCCCTGACCGACGTGCCGGGCACCCGCCTCAGGGTCTCAGAGGGGGGCGCCGTCGATCCCCACGCCTGGCTTGCCCCCGGGAACGCGCGGCGATGGACCGAGGCGATCGCCGCGGCGCTGTCACGAAAGGCGCCCGACGCGGCCCGGGAATTCGCGAGGAATGCCGAGGCGGCGCAAGCAGCCATCCGTGAAGCCGAGGCGGAGGCGGACCGGGTTCTCGAACCCGTCCGCGGTCTGCGGCTTGCGACGGGGCACGACTTTCTGGGCTACTATGCCGAAAGCTTCGGGCTGACCATCGCCGACACGCTGGCCCCCGCCGACGACGCGCCGCCGAGCCTTCTGGCCGCCGCAAGGGTGGCAGCCGAGGTGCGCGCCGGTCGAATCGACTGCCTGGTGGTCGAGCCGGGCGGCACCGCCCGGCTGCCGGCGCCGCTGCGGACCCTTCCGACAGCCCGGATTGTCGAGGTCGATGTCGTCGGCGTGACCCTCGATCCCGGCCCGTCGCTCTATCCGCGTCTTCTTCGAGACATCGCCGGCCGCCTCAGGCGCTGCGCCCCTCATTGACCATTCGGGCGCGCTTGCCGGATCGCGGGCGCGCGACATGAGCTGCGGGCAGCGATCCTGACAAGGCTGGAGGAGATGGCGCGCTGGGGAGGATTCGAACCCCCGACCCCCTGATTCGTAGTCAGGTACTCTATCCAACTGAGCTACCAGCGCGTCGCCGGGGGATGTAGCGCCGCGACCGCCGGGATGCAAGAGGCAAATTTCAGTTCTTTCGCGCTCACTCCGCCGCTTCGGTCAAGGCGATGCTGCGTTTCGGCAACCTGATGACAAAGGACGTCCCCTCCTCGGACGTTTCCTCGAGCGCCAGCGTGCCACCATGGCCGCGCACGATTTCCTCGGCGATCGCAAGGCCAAGGCCGGTGCCGTCGCGCCGGGCCCCGCCCTGGAATGGGCGGAACAGGTTTTCCCGTGCCTTGGGCGGCAGACCCGGACCCGTGTCGCGAACGCGGATCGTCCAGGCCTCGGGCGTATCCTCGACGCTTATGACGACGTCGCCGGGGCGCTTGGCCTGTTCGATCGCCTGCCGCGCGTTGCGCACGATATTCTGGAGAACCCGCTGGAACTGCTCGGCATCGGCCCGCACGACGGTGTGGGGCGGCACCTCCGAGCGGATCGTGGCCAGGCCCCGTTCGGACGCGGCCAGCTCCTCGGCCTCGACAACCTCGTCGACGAGATCGGCCAGATCCACGGGCGCCAGCGAGGGCGGCGCCTCCTCGGCGCGCCCGAAGGCCAGCGTTCCTTCGCACAGATGCACCGCGCGCGTCAGCGAGCGCACCAGCCGGGGCGCCAGCCGCTTGACGGTGGGATCCTCGCTCAGCTCCATGCGGTCGGCCAGAAGGGTGGCCGATGTCAGGATGTTGCGAAGATCGTGACTGATCTTGGCGACAGCGCGGCCAAGCGCGGCCAGATGCTCTTTCTGGCGCAACGCCCGGGTCAGTTGCAGCTGCAGCGTGCGCAACGCCTCCTCGGCGTCGCGGATCTCGCGCAGTCTCGACCTCGGCTCGATGATGCGCCGTGCGTCCTCGGGGGCCGAGGTATAGGCCTGCATGTTTCGCACGACGCGACGTATCGGCATGACAAGGATCGCACGCACGACGAAGAACAGAAGCGTCGCGGTGATGGCCGAGATGACGGCGGACAGTTGCAGGATGCGCCATCCGTAGTCGATCATCGCCGCCCGCAGCGGGGCCGTCGACATCGTCACCTCGATCAGGCGTCCGCCCGACTTGATCGGCTCGCCGATCACCCGGATGACGCTGTCGCCCGAGGCGACAAGCTCGCGCGCGGCGTCGCGGATGAGCGCGACCGGCCCGGCATCGCGCAGATCGTAGGTCGCCGAGACCTCGGCCGGCACCGTCGTCGACAGGACAAGTTCACGCGCCTTGTCCCTTTGCAGGACGACGTTGTAGACGCCGGCGGCCGCCAGAAGCTCGGCTTCGACCTCGGGCGAGACGGGCTCGTCCATCGCCGCAAGAACGGCCAGAGCGGCAATCTGCGCCCTTTCCAGCCGGTCCATCAGGTATTCTGCCCGGAAGCGCGCAATCGACGGCACGAAGATCAGCACTTCGGCCAGCATCACGAAACCGACCGTCAACAGGAAGAACCTTCCCGACAGCGAGTTGAGAAAACTTCGCATACGATCGGCCCCGCTAGAAGCGCTGCACCATCCGGACCATACGCCGCACCCAGCGATTTTCAAACAGTCGGGGCGCGAAATGGGCGCTGACCGCCCGCTTTCCGATGTCGCCAAGGGTCGGATACGGAGCGATCATCCCGGCAATCTGCGACAGCCGCAGCCCCGCCGAGATGGCCAGCGCCCAGGGCGCGATCAGCTCGCCGGCATGCGGCCCGACGATGCCGACCCCGACCGGCCGCCCCCGGTGCACCATCAGCTTCAGGAAGCCGTCGGTCTCGCGCTCGGCCACGGCCCGGTCGATGTCGGAAAAGGGCACGCGAATGACATCGACCTTCGGACCGAAGCGCGCCCGCGCCGCCACCTCGTCCAGGCCGACCGCGGCGATTTCGGGATCCGTGAACGTCACCCGCGGGATGTGGTCGTCGCGGACCCGGGCCGGAAGCCCGAGGACCGCCCGACGGACCACGATGCCCGCGTGATAGCCGGCGACATGCGTGAACTGCGGACCGCCGACGACGTCGCCCAGCGCGAAGACGCGGCGATTGGTCGTGCGCAGCCCACGATCCACCCGAATGCCGGCCGGCCCCGCCTCGATCCCGGCGGCGTCGAGACCAAGCTTGCCGACATTCGGTCGCCGTCCGACGGCCACCAGGATGTGCGATCCCGCGATCGTGCGCCCGTCGGAGAGCGTCGCCGAAATCGCCCCCCCTTCGCCCGTCACGCGCGTGACCGTCCTGCCCTCGACGATCTCGACCCCCTCGCCGCGCATCCTCTCGGTCACGACGGCGGCAAGTTCCGGATCCTCGCGTCCAAGCGCGCGGTCGGCCTCGATCACCGTCACCCGCGCTCCAAGCCGGCGGTATGCCCCCGCCAGCTCGAGCCCGATGGGGCCGCCGCCGACGACAAGAAGATGGGCGGGACACGTGTCGAGATCGAAAACCGTCTCGTTGGTCAGATAGGGAACGTCCGAGAGGCCCTCGATCGGCGGGACGAAGGGGCTCGAGCCCGTCGCGATCACCGTGCGCCGGGGCCGGAAGACATGTCCGCCGGCCGCCACGTGGCGGGGATCGACGAAATGGCCCGCGGCGCGAATGACACGAACGCCCATGCTCTCGAACCGTTCCTGACTGTCGTGGGGGGCGATCGTCGCGATGGTCTCGCGGATGTGCTGGCGCACGGCGCCGAAATCCACCGTCGGCGCGACCGGCTTGACGCCGAACGGCGCGCCGGCGCCCTGGCAATGCGCGTGCCTTGCGGCGGCAATGAGCGCCTTCGACGGCACGCAGCCCCAGTTCAGGCAGTCGCCACCCATGCGTCGGGCCTCGAGAAGGACGACGCTTGCGCCAAGCTGCGCCGCCCCGGCGGCAACCGAAAGCCCCCCGGCCCCGGCACCGATGACAAGAAGATCCGGGGTTTCAACGTGTCGGGTCATCATGTTCGGCGTCGTCCTTGTGCATGAGGTGTCGAAATGCCATGGGCAGCGCCGCCAGAAGGCAAAGGCCCAGTATCGGCAGAAGAAAGCGCGGCTCGAAAATGATGGCGAGGTTCGGCTCGGCCCCGCGGTCGATCAGGCTGCCAAGCCCGGCGCCGACGGACGTGTAGACGATGCAGCCCGGAAGGATGCCGAGGAAGGTCGTCACGACAAAGCGCCCGAGCGCAACGCCCACCAGGGCCGGCAGGAGATTGGCCAGGAAGAATGGCACGGCCGGGACAAGCCGGATGAGGAAGAGAACGGACCACTCGTTCCGGCGGATGGCCGCCATCACGCGGGCCGCCTGTCCGCCGCGGGCGTCCATGCGCTCGGCAAGCCAGGGGCCAAGACCCGCCCGTGCGGCGGCGAAGAGCGCCGTCGCCCCCAGCGACGCGCCCACCGCGTTCATGAGAAACCCCGGAAAGAGGTTGAACAGGAACCCGCCCATCAGCGTCATCATCGTCGCACCGGGCAGCGAGAGCGCCACGATCACCGCGTAGAGCGTTACGAACAGAAGGGCCGAGACGCCGAAATGCGCGTCGCGAAAGGCGACCAGTTCGTCCCGGTGCGCGCCCAGCGCCTCGACCGTCAGCTGGTCGCGAAGAAGCACCGCACCCGCCACCGCCGCAAGGGCGATCACCACGATCGGCAGCCGCCGCCAGGGGCGCGCCCCTTCCGGTTCCTTTCGTTCCAGTTCCTCGTTCACGTCCATCGTCATCCCGGGCATCCATCTTCGTGCCCGTCCAACATGCCCATTCGCGGAAGGTTCGAACAGGCCGATCACAACCGATTGATGTTGCGTGATCGCGGGACCCGGCCGGCTGCAACTGCCGCGCCGCCGGCCCCCGAACCCCGCTCGCTTTTTCCCGCACCGGCAATTGACTTCGCACACCGGGGCGAATAAAGGACGGGCTTCGAATGCAAGGGCTGTCGAATCCTGCCACTGGGGCCGGAAACCAGCCCGGACGGAGTTGAGAAGATGAAGCGCACTTTCCAGCCGAGCAACCTGGTTCGCAAGCGCCGCCATGGCTTCCGCGCCCGCATGGCCACCAAGGCCGGCCGTCTTGTGCTGAAGCGCCGTCGCGCCAAGGGCCGCAAGGTTCTTAGCGCCTGACCGCCTGGCGGCCTCAGACCACCGGATGACACCGCCGGCGGATCCGGACCGACGCGACGCTGCCGCCGAGGTCGGGGTCCCGCCGGCGGTTTCCGCATGCCTTGAGGTCATGCGCCGGCGCGCCGACTTCCTTCGCGCGGCCCGGGCGCGGCGCATCTCGACCCCTTCGTTCCTCCTTCAGGCCCGGAAGCGATCGCCCGACGAGGCGACGACCTGCGGGCCCGAGGCGATCCGTGTCGGCTTCACCTGTTCGAAGAAAGTCGGCAATGCCGTGGCGCGCAACCGCGCCAAGCGGCGTCTGCGCGAAGCCGCGCGGGCGGTCCTGCCCGTGAAGGGCCAGCCCGGCTGGGACTACGTTCTGATCGGCCGCCGCGACACGACCGCCGCCCGCCCCTTCGAAGACCTCAAGGCCGACCTTGAGCGCGCGCTCGAGCGGCTGCATGATCGCGAACGATGAGTCCCCTCGCCCATATCGTCGCGCTGCCGGTCCGGGCCTACAGGCTGCTGCTCAGCCCCTGGATCGGCCACGGCTGCCGCTACCAGCCGACCTGTTCGGCCTATGCACTCGAAGCGCTCGAGCGCCACGGCGCCATCCGTGGCAGCTGGCTTGCCGCCCGGCGGATCCTGCGCTGCCACCCCTGGGGCGGCTTCGGCCACGACCCGGTCCCGGGGACCGAGACCGAGGACGACGGACGTCGCGACGGCGCCCCGTGACGACACGCCACGGCCCGAAGCGGCCCATGCGCGACGCTTGCCGACCGCCGGCGAGTTCTCTAGAGACCGGAGCCATGCTGGACGAGCCCGAAGAAATCCACCCGCTCTTTCAGGGCGCCCCGAAGACGACCGAGTTCAGGAAGCTGCGCAAGCGGATCATCCGTCAGGTGCGCGAAGCGATCGAACACTACGGGATGATCGAGCGCGGCGCCCGCTGGCTCGTCTGCCTGTCGGGCGGGAAGGACAGCTACACGCTTCTGGCCGCGCTCCACGAACTCAGGTGGCGCGGCCTCTTGCCGGTCGATCTGCTGGCATGCAACCTCGACCAGGGCCAGCCGGGCTTTCCCGCCACCGTCCTGCCCGAGTTTCTCGAACGGATGGGGGTGCCGCACCGGATCGAGTATCAGGACACCTATTCGATCGTGACGGACAAGGTCCCGGCCGGGCGCACCTACTGCGCGCTCTGCTCCCGGCTTCGCCGGGGCCATCTGTATCGCATCGCCCGCGAAGAGGGCTGCTCGGCCGTGGTGCTGGGGCATCACCGCGACGACATTCTGGAAACCTTCTTCATGAACCTCTTCCACGGCGGGCGGCTGGCGACCATGCCGCCGAAGCTTCTGAACGAAGAGGGCGACCTGTTCGTCTATCGGCCGCTTGCCTACGTGGCCGAGGCGGACTGCGAGCGCTTCGCCCGGGCGCTGAACTACCCCATCATCCCCTGTGATCTCTGCGGCAGCCAGGACGGCCTACAGCGTCAGCAGGTGAAGAAGATCCTCGATGCATGGGAAGCCCGCGCGCCGGGCCGCCGCCAGGTCATGTTCCGCGCGCTCATGAACGTCAGGCCCTCGCACCTTCTCGACCTGCGGCTCTTCGACTTTGCCGGCCTTTCGCGTCGGGACCCGGCCGAGCCCGTCGAATTGTCGGAAAATCCGCTGCAACCACCGCGCCTGCGTTAACTTCCGCATCACCCTCGGGAACCTAGCCTCGGCTCAGATTGTCACAGGTCGAGGCAGGGAAAGGGTAACGATGCAGATGGTCGGCATGCGCAAGATCGCAACAACGGCCGGAAAGATGCGCCGGCGCATTCGCCGCGTCGCCGAAAGGACCGAGCCCCTGGCCGCATTTCCCGCGCTGGCCTTCGGTGGCTGGCTTTGGGGGGACGAGGCCTTCTTGCTCACGCTCGCAGGTGCCTTTCCGGCCCTTCTTCTGGGACAGCGCCTCCTGTCCGGACGCCCTGACGGGCCGCGGGGCCCTCGGGACGCGACAACCGGGCTTCACGTGCGCTCGGCAGTCGTTTCGCATCTTGACGCCGTGCTTGCCGACAGCGCCGATACCGGCATGCGCACGGCCTGCCTTGCCGTCGGCATTGACGATTTCGAGCGCCGCCAGACCGAATGGGGCGAGGTCGGGACCGACACGATCCTGGCCGAGGTGGCCCGCAGACTGAAGGCGGCCTTTCGCGACGCGGATACCATCGGCACGCTCGGCGGCGGGCGCCTCGCCGTGGCGCTGGCGCCCGCGCGTCGCATGAGTATCGATTCGCTGGTCGAAATGGCGAACCGGGTCCAGCGCGCGGTGGCCGAACCCGTGACCCTCGATGCCAATACCGTGCATCTGACGGCCTCCGTGGGCATCTGTCCGCAACGGCGGGTTGCCGCCCCGACGGGCGACACGCTTCTCAGGGCGGCGACGGCCGCCTTGACCGAGGCGCGCCGCCAAGGCCCGGCAAGCGTTCGGGTCTACGACGCCCGTTCGACGCCTGCACCTACCCCCGACACCGACAGCCTTGCGGGCGAGGTGGCCGAAGCGCTCGAATCGGGGGCCATCCGGCCCTGGTTCCAGCCCCAGCTGTGCACCGACACGGGCGTCGTCAGCGGGTTCGAGGCGCTCGCGCGCTGGGTCCATCCTGCGCGCGGCACGCTCCTTCCGCACGAGTTTCTTCCCGCCGTCGAGGCCGCCGGCCACATGCAGCGCCTGAGCGAGGTCATTCTCAACCAGGCGCTTGTCGCCCTGCGGGGCTGGCGCAAGGCCGGATTCCCGATCCCCGCCGTCGCCGTGAACCTGTCGACGCCCGAACTTCGCGACCCGCAGCGGGTGGAAAAGATCGCATGGGAGGTCGATCGACTGGACCTCGAGCCGTCAGATCTTGTGGTCGAGATCCTCGAGACGGTCTTTGCCGACAACGACGACATGGTGACGCGCAATATCCGCGGCCTTGCCAAGCGCGGCTTCAGCATCGACCTCGATGACTTCGGCACGGGCCACGCTTCGATCGCCAACATCCGCCGCTTTCAGGTGAAACGCATCAAGATCGACCGGTCCTTCGTCACGCGCGTCGATCAGGACCCCGAGCAGCGACGCATGATCACGGCCATTCTGTCCCTGGCCGAGCGGCTGGGCCTTGATACCGTCGCCGAAGGTGTAGAAAGCATTGGCGAACACGCCCTTCTGGCCCAGCTCGGCTGCGGGCACGTCCAGGGCTTCGGCATCGCGCGGCCCATGCCCTTCGAGGACACGCTTCCCTGGCTCGAGCGCCATCGCCGCCGCCTGGAAACGGCCCCGCGCATCACCCGCAGCATCGGCTGAGAAACGGCCCCGGGCCCC
>RFGD01000376.1 GCA_003696705.1 Alphaproteobacteria bacterium
GAGCGGACCGGCGCGCGGCCCGCCCTCCCCCGGGTCCGCGCCGGCCCGCCCCCCCGATCCGGGCCGGCCCGAACCGGTCCGAACCGGTCCGCCTCTGGTCCGCCTGCCCCCGGCCCGCAACCGATGATGGAGGACGCGCCCCATGAAAGCCCTGGTCTCGGAAGGCCCCCGACAGCTCTCGGTCAGGGAACTGCCCGACCCGGTGCCCGGCCCGGACGAGGTCGTCGTCCGCGTCGAGCGGGTCGGCATCTGCGGGTCGGACGTGCACGCCTATCTCGGCCATGACGAGCGCCGCCCGCCGCCCATCGTCCTCGGCCACGAGGCCGCCGGCATCGTCGAGACGGGCCCCGGCCGCGGCCGCCGCGTGACCGTCAACCCGCTTGTCACCTGCGGCCGCTGCCCGGCCTGCCGGGCGGGGCGCGACAACCTCTGTCCCGAGCGTCAGATCATCTCGATGCCGCCGCGCCCCGGCGCCTTCGCCGAGCGTATCGCCATTCCCGCCCGGAACCTTGTCGAGGTGCCCGACGAGGTGCCGCTGGCCAGGGCCGCGCTGACCGAGCCCATCGCCTGCGGCTGGCACGCCGTGCGCCTTGGCCACGCGGCGCTTGGCGGCCCGGCGCCGCGGGTCCTTGTCCTCGGCGGCGGGGCCATCGGGCTTGGGGCGGCGCTATCGGCCCGGGCCCAGGGCGCCGACGCCGTGACGGTGGTCGAGCCGAACCCCGCCCGCGCCCGGACGCTTCGCGGCCTCGGGCTCGACGTTGTCGAGGCGCCCCGGGCCGGGACACCGCCCGACATGGTCATCGACGCCGTCGGGCTGGCCGCGACGCGGGCCACCGCCTCGGCCGCGGTGCGGGCCGGGGGCGTCATCGTCCACATCGGGCTGGCCGAGGCGACGGGCGGGCTCGACATCCGCCGCATGACGCTGGCCGAGATCACCTTCATCGGCACCTATACCTACACGATGGCCGACTTTCGCGACACGGCGGCGGCCATCTTCTCGGGCCGGCTCGGCGCCCTCGACTGGCCCGAGACGCGGGGGCTCTCGGAAGGCCCGGCCGCCTTCGCCGACATCCTGGCCGGCAAGGTGGCGGCGCCGAAGATCCTGCTCGATCCCTCGGCATAGACCCCCCGGGGGGCGCGGCGGGAAGACCGGGAAACGGAGGGGAAGGACAGGGACGGAAAGGGAAAGGTAGGAAGGGAAAGGGACCGAAAGGGAAGGGAAAGAGCGGAAAGGGGCGTAACGGGACAGGAAGGAACGGAAGGGGACGAAGGGCGTGACGACGGATGACGAAAGGCGCGATCGAGGCGCGGCGGGCCCGGGCGACCGGCGGCGGGCGCGGGCCATCCATGCCGCCGCCGACGCCCGCCGGCTGGCACGGCGCCGCCTGCCCTGGATGGTCTTCGACTACATCGACGGCGCCGCCGGGACCGAGGCCGGGGCCCGCCGCAACCGCGCCGCGCTCGACGCCTTCTGCCTGTGCCCGCGCGTCCTCAGGAACGCCGCCCGGCGCGACCCGGCCACGACGCTTTTCGGCAGCCCCGCCGGGCGGCCCTTCGGCATCGCGCCGATGGGCATGTGCAACCTCGCCTGGCCGGGGGCCGACGCGGCGCTGGCGCGGGCCGCCGCCCGCCACCGCATCCCCCTTGGCGTCTCGACCGTGTCCTCGACCCCGCTCGAACGCATGGCCGAGCTGGCCGAGGGGCACGCCTGGTTCCAGCTCTACTTCAGCGGCGACAACACCACCGCCTTCCGGCTGGTCGAGCGCGCCCGCGCCGCCGGCTACGCGACGCTCGTCCTCACCGTCGACGTCCCCGAGGTCGGCCGCCGCCCCCGAGAGCTCCGCCACGGCTTCCGCATGCCCTTCCGCATCGGGCCGCGGCAGTTCCTCGACTTCGCGCTGCACCCGCGCTGGTCGCTGACGACGCTCGCCCGCGGCCGGCCCGAGATGGCGAACTTCACCCGCTCGGGCCTTGTCTTCGACCGCACCGAAAGCCGCGCGGCGGCCGACTGGGACACCTTCCGGCGGCTGCGCGACGCCTGGCCGGGGCGGCTGGTCGTCAAGGGCATCATGGACCCCGCCGACGCCCTTCGCGCGCGCGACGGCGGCGCCGACGCGGTCGAGGTGTCGAACCACGGCGCGCGCCAGCTCGACAGCGCGCCGGCCCTTCTGGATGCGCTCGGGCGCGTGCGCGCCGCCCTCGGCCCCGACTTCCCCGTCTTCGCCGACAGCGGCCTGACAAGCGGCGAGGACGTCCTGAAGGCCCTTGTCGCCGGCGCCGATTTCGCCTTCCTCGGGCGGGTCTTCCTCTTTGCCATGGCGGCGGCCGGCGCGGCGGGCGTCGAACGCATGGTCGAGGTCCTGACGGCAGAGCTCGACCTCGCCATGGCCCAGACCGGGGTCCGAAACCCCGACGAGGCGCGCGCCCACCGAAGCGCCCTCTGCTGGCCCCCGGCCTGAGAGGAATCGGGCGCGGGCGGGGTCAGTCAGGCGTCGTCTTTAGTACCGATCCCTCTGGTGGATCGGCCCGACGGTGCTCCTCGAGCGCGATCACGAAACCTATGATCTTGGCGACGGCTTCCCAGTGGTCGACCGGGACCTCGTCGCCGACCTCGAGCACTTGGAACAGGGATCGGGTCAGCGGCTTGTTCTCAATGACGGGCACGTCATTTTCGAATGCCAGCGACCGAATGCGACGAGCAACTGCATCAGCCCCCTTGGCAACACATACCGGTGCCTGATCGCTGCCTCTTTCGTATTTAAGGGCCACAGCGAAGTGGGTCGGGTTGGTCAGTACGACGCTGGCTGTCGGCACCGCGGCGGCCAGCCGTTGGCGTGCGCGGCTTCGCCTGATTGCCGCGCGTCTGGACTTGATCTCGGGCGACCCTTCGCTCTCCTTGAACTCGTCGCGGATCTCCTTCACCGACATCCGCAACTTCCGTCGCCATTCAAAGCGTCGCCAGATGATGTCCAGCACGGCGATCGGGACCAGCAATGCGCCTACGGCTCCGAGCATTCTGGCCGAAGCCTCTTGCATGAGGCCGGGCAGGCGCTCGGGGAAGAGACCTGGAACCAGCCAGACCTGCTCCACGGCTCCCCGTCCGATCCAAAACCCGAGAGCACCGACCGCCGCAACCTTCACAAGGTTCTTCCCGAATTCGACGAGTGTGTCCGCGGAAAAGAGCCGTTTCAGCCCCTGCATGGGCGAAACCCGCGAAAACTTCGGCTTGATCCGGTCGAAGGCTATCACCGTCTCTCCCCTGACGATGATGCCGAAAATGGCGCCACCAACGAGGACAAGTACCATCGGATAAAGCGCGGTCGACAGATCATAGACAAGGCTTCGAAACACATCGCCAAGCTGAGCGCTTCCCGAATTGCCGGCACCGACCTCGATCTGCCCCGCGCCTTCCAGAAGGCGGCTTAGCGAGGCGACCAAACTTGCGGTTTGCAGGGGAAGGAGAAATGCGGTCACCCCGAACAGCGAGACCACGACCATGAGGTTGCCGGTCTCTCGCGATGCAGGAACGTCGCCTCGCTTGCGCGCATCCCGCAACTTCTTTTCGGTTGGTTCCTCGGTCTTCGAGCTTTTGTCCTGATTCTCGGCCACGGGATCAAAACCTGAACGTTCCGAGCCAGCCCGCCAGCTCTTCAACGAAGAATCCGATGATTGACGGCGCTGCGCCGGAAAGAACGATCAACCCGGCCACGATCAGAAGCGGGGCCGCGACGAAAAACACAGGAAGTTGCGGCATCATGCGGTTGGCAAGGCCCATCCCCAGATTGAGGACCATTCCCGCGACGTAGAACGGCGCAGAGACCGCAACCCCGATGTAGAGTGAGCGCGCGCCGGCGCGCACCATTTCACTGGCCTTGTCGGCCATCATGAAAGATCCGACGGGAAAGACCTGATAGGAATAGACCAGAGCCCGGATCACGACATGGTGCGCGTCGGTCAGGAACACGAGCGCGACCGCCGCAACCAGCAGGAACGTTGCCAGCATGGTCGAGCCTTCAAAGGAGCCCAGACCCGGAGCAAACGCATTCGCCAGCCCCGAGACCTGGCCCGCTTGATAGCCGGCAAAGTGCATTGCCGAAAGAAGGATGCGCGCCACCAGCCCGATCCACACCCCTGTGGTCACCTCGGCCGCCAGGACCATCGTCATGCCGGCAGGCGTCGATGGAACCACGGCCGGTGCGGGGACGGCAGGAAGGAGCCCTGCGCAAAGGACAAGCGCCGTGGCAAGTCTGGCTCGGACGGGAATCTGGATCTCGCCGAACCCCGGCATGAACGCCAGCGCCGAGCCGATCCGGGCAAACACGGCGAGAAAGCGGAAGACGAGAATTTCTGCGACACCGCCAAGGTCCATGTCACGCCCCCACCGTCCCGACCGAGCGCAAGGACACCTTCCGGTGGATCTCGTTATGGGAAAGCACCTGCGTGGAGGGGCTCACCCTTTCGAGGATCGACCGCACGTGCGGCCTGATCGCGGGCGAGACGAGAAGCGCCGGCCAATCGTCCCCTGCGGAGAATTTCTGGATCTCCTGGCGGACGGCAAGGATGAAATCCTGTACCCGCGCAGGAGACATGATGAAGCCGCTTTCCTCGCCGGTCTTGGAAACAGCATTGTTCAACTCGCGCTCCCACTGGGGCCCAAGCGTGATGACGGGAACAAAGCCGTTGGCGTCGCTTAGTGCGCTACAGATCTGCTGGGCCAATTTGCTGCGCACGTGTTCCACAATTGCGCGGATCTCTTGCGTACTTGCGGACGCCTCGGCAACTGCCTCGACGATCCGCGGAAGGTTTCTGATGGAGACGCGTTCGGCCAGCAGCGACTGCAACACGTGTTGCAACAGGACGGACGGAGTCTTGGTCGGGAGTTCCGCCACAAGCTTGCGATAGTCCTCCGGCAGACTTTCGACCAATTCTTGCGTGGCCGAATAGGTCAATAGATCGGGCATGTGCTCCTTGATGACTTCGGTGAGATGCGTCGTAGTGACACTTTCCGCATCCACCACCGTAAGCCCGAGCCTTTCAGCCTCTGCTGCATGGCTCTCGTCGACCCAGACAGCGGGCAAGCCGAACGTCGGCTCGCGCGTTCTCTTGCCGGGCAGATCCGGGCCATCATCATCCGGCAGGATAACCATCATCAGCCCCGGGTGAACTTCCCCCCTCGCGACTTCCACGCCCTGCAACTCGATCGCATAGACTGTAGACGGCAACGAAGCCTCGTCCTTGATCCTGACGGGCGGAACAACGAAGCCGAATTCCTCTATGAAAAGATTCCGGAGACTCTTGATCTTTCCCGGCAAAGCCGCGTCGGCAGAGCCAACAAGAGATACCAGGGCCATGCCAAGGTTCAGCCTCACGTCGTCGAGGCGGAGCATCTCGGCGACCGGATCGACTGGCGCGGCATCGGGCTTCTCTTGCGCAGCGGCATCGCGTTTCGTGTCGGCCTCCATCTCCTCAACCCGCCTCGACATTGCGTACCCTGTCGCGGCGAGCGCGGCAGACAGGGCCGCAAAAACGAGGAACGGAAACCCCGGCAAGAGCCCGATCACCAAACTCAGGACGGACGCCATCACGAGCGCTTTGGGGAAATTTCCAAGCTGCGACAGCACCGCCTCGTTGGCCGCACCCTGCGTGCTCCCCTTGGTAACAAGAAGACCTGCAGCCAGTGACACGACCAGCGCGGGAATTTGCGTCACCAATCCGTCGCCGATCGTCAGCACGGTGTAGTTGCTGGCAGCTTCCGAAATGGAAAGGTCGTGACTGGCAACCCCGATCAGGATCCCGCCGATGATATTGATCAGCGTGATGACCAACCCCGCGATCGCGTCACCCCTCACGAACTTTGAAGCACCGTCCATTGCTCCAAAAAACGCGCTTTCCTCCTCGAGCAACTTCCTTCGCTCATGGGCCTGCTCGTCATCTATGACGCCAGCACCAAGATCGGCGTCGATGGCCATCTGCTTGCCGGGCATCGCATCCAGCGAAAAGCGTGCCGCAACCTCGGCAATGCGCGTCGATCCCTTTGTGATGACCACAAAGTTGATTGTCACCAGAATTGCGAAGATCACGATTCCGATTATGAAGTCTCCGGAAACGATAAAACTCGCGAATCCCTCGATCACATCGCCGGCCGCGTTTGGGCCAGTATGGCCTCTGCTCAGAATCAGCCGGGTTGACGATACGTTCAGGGCCAGCCGAAGCATCGTCACTACCAGGAGAAGCGTTGGGAACGAATTGAATTCGAGCGGCGTCCGGATCCACAAGGAAACCATCAGGATAAGAACAGACAGCGAAAGCGAGACAGCCAAGCCAAAGTCAAGAAGCAACGGCGGCAAGGGGATGAACAGCATCCCCAGGACCAACACGACGCCAACCGCAAAAACCACATCCCTGTTCGCCAGTCCAAGCCCCGACCAGCTCTCAAGATTGCTCTTTTGTTGACCTGCTCCCACACTGCTCATCGGTTCATTCCTCAGCGACGTAATCCGGAAGTGCCGGATTCAGGGCCCGACGGGAATAAATGGAAAATCGCTTCTGTCCTGTGGCCGCCTTGTGGCTGCTCCAGAGAACCGGCGGCATTGGAATCTCCTGGACCTTTGATGACCTGATTTCTTCCTGATTTTGACGCTCGCCGATCTTCGAACGGATTTCGCCAGAGATCAGATTTGCGACAACCTTGTTCTTGACGAGTTTGCGGAGGTATATTTCCTGATATTTCTTGGTCGAAGAGTGATACGACGCTGCGGCACGCGTCCAGTCTCCATATCTTTCGTGAAGCTCCAAAAGATAGCGCGCCGCATATTCAACGTTGGCCATTGGGTCAAAGGCTTCCTTCAAGTCCCGAAATGCGTGAGGATGCCATTTCTGGTTGATCTGCATGCAGCCTACGTCAATGGATGTAACTCCCTTTTGCCTCAGGCTCCTGACCTTGTTGATCGCGTCTTCCTCGGTGCGAAAGAAGAACCCGGCACCGTCGGCATTCACGGTCCAAGGCCATATTTCTATCTTACCTCCAAGAGATCGCCCTGCCTCCTGAATCCCAATTGCCAGAAGAAGGTTATCCGGAATCTCATGACGATCTTGCGCTTGAACAATGGCTTCAAGACATGTCGCGTCTTTATGTTTGTTGACGGTGGCGTTGTTTTGCGATTCGGGCGCTTTCAAGCGCCGGACCTTGTAAAAGTCTTGCCAGAGCTCAGCACGGCCAACCGCTGGTGCCGCCACCGCCACCAAGAGCCCCATATACGCGGCGGCCAGCGCGGATCGCATGGGAGTCACCCTAGATTCCTCCCGCAATTACAAGGTCGAAGACTCTTTCGGCCAGCCGCGACAGGCTTTGGAACATGAATGGCAAGGTCAAGGTCAGGAGAAAAAAGATGGCCACGATCTTGGGCACGAATGTAAGGGTCATTTCCTGAATTTGGGTGAGCGCCTGGAAGAACGCGATTACAAGCCCGACGACCAAGGCGCCGGCAAGCACCGGCCCGCAGCTAAGCAAGATGGTGTTGATTGTCAGTCTAATGACCTCATAGGCGTCAACGGCCTGCAATGGCTCCTCCAGCGTCGCGCCTAGATAGGCATTCGCATGACTTCCTGATACGCTTCGATGAGCTTGTCCCGAACGGCGACGGAGATCCGGACAACGCTTTCCATCGCCATGGTTGCTTCGACTACGTCCTGTGCGCTTGCCTCACCCACGATCCCCGCGACCGCCGTTGCGTCACCCGCGCGAACCGTTTCGACTGCGTCTGCCGCGGATTTCTCCAAAACTTCGGAGAAAGACACTGCTTCAGTTCGACTCTCAGAACCGGGCTGGGCGGGCCCTGCCAATCCCGCAGCCTTCCCATAGGCAACCTGTGCAAGGCCACTCGGACGAATGGAAACCGCATTATCCATGGCAACCCCCGCGCCCCTACTTCAGAAGATCAATCAGCTGGCGGCGCATCTCGCGGGCGTTTTCGAACATCGTCATGTTCGCTTCGTAGCTGCGAGACGCTTCACGCATGTTGCTCATTTCCAGCAACGGGTTGACGTTCGGATAGCGAACGAAGCCGTTCTCGTCTGCAGCAGGATGCGACGGCTCGTATCGCACCACGAAGTCGCTCAAGTCCTTATCTATGCTGGCAACCTCCACAACCGAGGCGCCCGTGGCCTCGTCGACATGGCTACCAAAGGTGACCAGCTTTCGCCGATAGGGATCTTCGCCCGGCGTGTTGGGTGCCGAACTCGCGTTTGCAATATTCTCAGACACGACGCGAAGCCTTGCCGCCTGAGCTCGCATCCCGCTCGCGGAAACCGCTATCACCGATTTCAACGGATCCATTGGGTGCCCTCCCCTCAGCCACGCCCAGCGACGGCGATCATCAGCTCGTGGGCCTTTCGATACAGGCTGGTCACCATCCGGTATTGACCAGCCGTGTCCGCGGCTGCGACCATCTGTTCTTCAAGAACGACGTTGTTGCCCGACAGATCCGTCTCCCAGGCGCCTTCTGCTTCACTCACTTCGGCTGACTCTGACGTCGGACGCTTCACGGCGTGCTCCAGGAAGCTCTCGAAAGGCTCGATCTCCTTGGCCCGATATCCGCTTACGTCCGCACTTGCGATGTTCTGGGTCACCACGCCCTGCCGTTCGGACAACCAGCGCAGCCGGAGAGACGCGAGATTGAAGAGATCCAAACCGCCGGTATTCATGATGGACACTCGCTCTATCTTTGATAAAGATTGATCTTACAAGAACTATTAGGGATATTTCTTGTGAGCGCAAGCTTCTTGTCCTTGGCGGACACGGCAAGGCATGTCAGTGCGACAAGGATGTTGGGCCAAGTGGCATCCATCTCCGGACTTTGCCTCGTGGCCCGCGGGCTCGAACGGGCGGGTGGTATCGGCCAGCGCTGCCGCGTGGTCAGTCGCGACAGAAGCGTCCTTGCCGAAATCACGGGGATTTCAGGCGGCGGCACACAGCTGCTGCCGTTCGGGACCTGGGACGGAATTGCCGTCGGGGATACGGTCGAACTGCTGCCGCATCACGAAGGCATCTTCCCGGACGACTCTTGGGTGGGGGGCGTCCTCGACGCCCATGGCAACCCACTTTCCGCACGTCCAGGCTTCAAGCGGGGAAGGCGAAAGGCAGACTTCCGCAGGAACGCCCCACCGGCCTTTGAGCGAAAGCGCGTCGGGGAAAAGCTGGCGACCGGGGTCAAATGCGTCGACGTGTTCACACCCATCTGCAAGGGACAGCGTATGGGCATCTTTGCCGGCTCGGGCGTCGGCAAGTCGACGCTTCTCGCAATGCTTGCCCGAAACACCGAAGCCGATGTGATCGTGATTGCCCTGATAGGCGAACGTGGTCGGGAAGTCCGAGAGTTCATCCAGGACGACCTGGGTCCCGAGGGCATGGCAAAGTCGGTGATCGTGGTGGCAACCGGCGACGAACCGGCGTTGCAACGGCGTCAGGCGGCATGGACGGCCATGGCCATCGCGGAACACTTCCGCGGGGCCGGGAAGCAGGTTCTTTTCCTTATGGACAGCGTCACGCGCTTCTGCATGGCGCAAAGGGAGATCGGCCTTGCCAACGGGGAACCGCCGACGACAAAGAGCTACCCGCCCACAGTGTTCTCGGAACTCCCGATGCTGCTTGAGAGGGCCGGCCCCGGCCCTGAAGGCGAAGGGGACATTACCGGGATATTCACCGTTCTCGTGGATGGCGACGACTTCAACGAGCCGATCGCGGATGCTGTCAGGGGAATCATGGACGGCCACATCGTTCTGGACCGGCGCATCGCTGAACGAAACCGCTTTCCCGCGATCAACATTCATCAGTCGATTTCGCGAATGCTTCCCCACTGCCATACCTCCAGTCAGTGGGAAATCCTGAAGAGCGCAAGACGCGCACTTGCGCGATACGACGACGTCGAAGACCTTGTCAGGATTGGAGCCTACCGAAAGGGCGCCGACCCGGTTACGGACGCGGCGATCAAGTTCCATACGCAGGCCGACGCCTACCTCGGGCAGAAAAAGGACGAGTTCGTTTCCCCCGACGAGGCATTTGCCGAAATCTTTCGAATGCTTCTCGACGCAAACATCGAAATCGCGGTCGAACCGGATGGCGAGGAGCAGGCCCGAACCACGTGATCTGAAAGCATGGCGGCCGCCCCCGAAAGGGCGGCCGGGTGAGATCGGTGGAGGGACCTGACCTCACGTCTGCTGATGGCACCAGCGGGAGCGGTGCCACAACGACACTCGTTACCCGTTCACTGGTTACCGTTACCGGAACAGGCTCAGAATGTTCTGCGGCGTCTGGTTGGCGATCGAGAGCGACTGCGTGGCCAGCTGCTGTTGCACCTGATAGGCCTGCAGGCGCGCCGCCTCCTCTTCCATGTTCGCGTCGACCATGCCGCTGATGCCGGAGTCGAGCGTGTCCGTCAGCGCATCCAGGAAGGTTTGCTGCGACTCCAGCGTCTTTTCGGTCACACCAAGGCTGGTCGCCGCCGAAATGGCGTTGGCGAGTTGGCCTTCGGCCGTCGTAAGATCTGCCTGGAGGTCGGTCGAGGTGGTAAGGTCGATGGCGGACAGCGCCGTCTTGATGGCACCGAGATCAACCTGGTTGAAAGTGATCGTCGTGGTGGCGAACGTGCCCCCCGTGCGCGTCACACCGGCAACGACCGTGACGGCCGTCGTGGCATTCACGAGGTCCGCGCCGTTGAACGTCGACTGATCGATAGCGAGGGTCATCTGATCGACCAGGGAGGTCAGTTCGGTTTGCACGTCGGCAAGGTTGATGCCCGTCCCCTGGGCAAAAGCCACACGATCCACGAACTGCTGGGCAAGGTCCTTCACGGTCTCGGCACCCAGGCGCGCCGTCGAGACGGCGTTCTTGGTGAGCGTGAGGCTTTCGTTGATCGACTTGAACATGCTGCTGTCGCCCGACATCGTCTCCGATATCGCGAAGTACGCAGCGTTCTCCTTGCCCGAACGAATCTTAAGCCCGCTCGAGACTCGGTTCTGAGTCTCGTTCAACCCCTTGTTGACCTGGTTCAGGGTCGCCAGGGCAACCATGGCGGAGTTGTTGGTGAGAATGGATGACATCTACTGCTCTCCTCATTTCTCGGGTTCCTTTCAGTCTTCTGACTGTTAACGGTTTGTTGACAACCGAGGGGGAGCATAGGCTGATTGTGGTAAAAACGGGGTTAAAACACGGGGGCATTTCTTGGGCGACAAAGACTAAAGCTGTTTGTTCAGCCGCTCTCTCGAAGTCCCAAGCCCGCTAACCTTCTCGCCCGACTTGCCGTAGGTTCCGCTCAGGCTGTTGCGGTCGCGCACTTTCTCGATCTCCCGCAGGACCGTACCCGCGGCCGTTGCCATCCGCGACAGCATCTCGCTGTCCTCGGTGACGGTGTCTCGAAGTTCCGAGAGAATCTTCGGAAGTTGACGCGCCTCGGCGGCCGGCTGTCTGATGAACGGCTCGGCCAGAGGAAGTTTCAACTCGAGCCATTTCAGGACCTTCGACTTTCTCGAGAACAGTTCCTCGACGACCTGAAGCCTGCCGTTGCGAATTCCGTCCATTTCAGCCCGAAGAAGCTCGACGGCCTCCCTTGCCTTCGCCGCAATCTCGTCCAGGACCACCAGATCGTCCTCCGTCGGAACCGGAGAGCCGCCGCCCCCCGCCTCCATTCTCGCCATCACGCGACGAGACAGCCGCGAAAGCCTGCGTGCGCGTTCCATCGGCCTCATCCCCTACCCTTCTGATCGTATGCGCCCAACAGGCTCTGAACACTTCGCGCTATGCCCACGTCGCCGCGCATGGCCAGTTCCTTGGCGATCGCGTCGGACATGAAGCTCTTCCATAGCTGGACCTGGAATCCGTCACCCATTGCGGCGTCCTCGACGGTGTTCATGACCTCGTTCACAACGGTGCCGAGGAACAGTTGTTCAAAGGCCTGCGCCACTTCGGTCTCTGTCTGCCGAGGGTTCTGGTCAACGCGGTCCGCCAGGTTCGGACCTGCACTGGCTCCGATCTTCAGTTCCATCAGATGATTTCCAGTTTTGCGTGAAGCGCGCCGGCCGCCTTGATCGCCTGCAGGATCGAAATCGTCTGTCGCGCCCCGACGCCTATGGCATTCAATCCATCCACGAGATCCTGAAGGCTGACGCCTTCTTCCAGGATGGTGAACTTGCTTTCCACTTCCTTGACGTCGACTTCCGTATCGGGAATGACGACCGTCGTCCCCCCGATACTGATCGGTTCGGGCTGGGAGACGCTATAGCGCTCCTGGATCCGAACGGTGAGTCCGCCTTGGCTGATCGCCACCTGCCCGATCCGCACGTTCGAACCGATGACGATCGTCCCGGACTTGTCGTCCATGACGACCTTTGCAGCCGCGTCCGGTTCGACAACGAGATTCTCGACGCTCGCCACGAGTTCCGGCAGGCTCCGACCACCGGCCTTTGTGACGTTCACCTCCACTGTCCCGGAATCAAGAACCTCAGCCGCACCGTCACCAAGCACGGAGACCACGGCATCACGCACGCGCACCGCAGTCGTGAAATCAGCGTCCCTCAGCGCAATCCGAAAACTACGAAGCTGCTTGAACTCGAAGGGCACCTCTCTCTCGATTATCGCGCCGCCCTCTATTCGCGCCGATGTCGGTACGCCTTCGACGACACTGCTGGCGTTACCCTGCGCCAGATATCCCGAGGTCGCGATCGGGCCCTGGGCCACCGCGTAGACCTCACCATCTGCGCCTGCAAGCGGAGTGACAAGAAGGGTTCCACCACGCAGGCTGGTCGCATCGCCAAGAGAGGCAACGCTTACGTCGATCGTTGCCCCGCGGCGGGCAAAGGGCGGCAGCGAGGCCGTGACCATGACTGCGGCCGTGTTCTTGGTTTTCAAGCTGGAGCCGTCGAGATTTCCGACCCCAAGTCTTTCGAGCATCCCCGCGATGGCTTCGCGCGTGAACGGGCTGCTGTTCAGCTTGTCACCGGTCCCGTTCAGACCCACGACCAGCCCGTAGCCGATCAGCTGGTTCTCACGAACGCCCTCGAAGTCTGCAATGTCCTTGATACGGACCCCCGCGAACGACTGCTGCGCGAACAGGCACACCGCTCCCAGGGCCAGCAGCAGCGAACGGATACTGAAGTACATCATGCGGCACCCCCTGTAGGCGCTCTTCCTGTCGCCACCTGGCGTCTATTCATGATGACTATCATGTTTTTTCTTTCCATCTTCAAGTTTATTGTTGCAGAGAAAGTTTATTCTTGCCTAAGATCATGCTCACAAGTTCAGAAGAGGTAAACTCTATTCATGCGCGCCCTTGTCCACGAGCCACGGCGACCACAACGCAAGGAACTTGAGCATCAACTTTCGCGTGCGCGGATAGACGCGCACTTCGTCGACGACGACCTGCTCGGTAGCGAGATCAACCACCTTCGCGATCTGGCCGACGACTCGACCGGCATCATACTGGGCGGCGGCGCCGACTTCTGCGGACGGATCCGCGCAATCCGCCAAGCTGGATGCACGAACCCCCTGCTCGTTCTCCTCGATCAGCGAAAAGCGTCTGATATCGAGGCCGCCCTGGACCTCGGGGCCGACGACGCGATCTCCTGGCCGGTCAGGGGAACGGAGATCCTTTCACGTCTGAATTCGATTCTCCGAAGGGCACATGGACATGCCGGCGAGTGTGTCCAGATTGGAGAACTCACGGCATTCTTCGACGGGCGCGACCCCATCGTGTCGGGGACACGCATCAGCCTCTCTCGACGAGAGCACACGATCTTCCAGCATCTTGTCCTGAACTTCGGCAAAGTGATCTCGAAGAACGCCATCTATGACGCGGTCTACGGGATGAGTGCAGATCAGCCTTTCGACAAGGTCATCGATGTCTACATCTGCAAGCTCAGAAAGAAGATCGCGGCCACCTCTGCCAGCGGCTACCACTATATCGAGACCGTCCACGGCCGTGGCTACAAGCTGTCGCCTCCTGAAGACGCCGGGGCTGCTCATGTCGAACGGGGCCAAGCGCGGCCGAAGGGCCGTCACTATCGGCCTGTCCGCGCGTGAGGGTCCTTCACAGATAGTTCAGTATGGTCAGCCGAGCGAGCTGTGCGGAGACGCTGTAGCTCGCTTCCAACTGCGTCTTGAGACTGTTGAGCCTTGTTGCCGCTTCGTACGGGTCGACATTTTCGTACGCCGCAATCTGGTCTTTCTGCACCATGGAAATCGCTTCGAGGCGATCCAGCGCGTCTGACACCGTTTGCTGATTGAAGCCGATTTCGGCAGAAATGCTCAGAGCGAGGTCACTCCCCTCTGATATGGCGCTGGCTGCTGCGTCCATCCAGGTCGCGTAGGCCTCCGGATCGGTAATCTGGCTCACGTCGACCGAGGCAAGCATTGCCAATCCCTTGAGAATCTCTCGAAACGCCGTGTCATTGGCTTGCACGCCGTATCCGAGGGTCCGCCCCGGCTCAATCTGCGCCAGAACCCTTGGCATCGGATTGCCAAGGCTGTCGAACTGCGGCGTTCCGTTGAAGAACGTTGCCTCGAAATTCTTCGCGGGATCCGCCGAGTAGCTCGAGTCAAACACGGCATCGAGGTCGGCGATCATGGACTGCGCCTCGGCGACAGAGGCGGGCGGTGTCGAGACGATCGACTGGACAACCATCTCAGGCGAAACGCCGGTAGAAGGATTGACTTCGCTCCAGGCCGTCAGCGCGGTCACGCCGCTCGCTGTTCCCGAAAAGAGGCTCTCTCCGCCGAACGTGGTGTTGAGTGCCGCAGTGACCGCCTCGATGGCCGAGCGTGCCTCCATCCTCAGCGCTTCCACACTCGTCATGGGCTGCTTCAGATTGGCCAGTGCGCCCCCGAGAACCGACGATGCACTCTCTCTGACAACCTCCACGGCATCGAGCATGGCCTGAAGCTTGTTCTCCAGAACCTTGTTCGAGGTTATATGGGTCTGCACGAGATTCTCGCGGGCACGGAGCGCAAGATCCGACGCGGCTCTCGGACCCAGATCGCGAAAGATGTCAGCGCGGCGCCCGGTCGAGACCTCTACCCCAGCGCGCTCGAGACGCGTCGATGTCCTCTGCACCGCCCCCTGTCCGAAGCGGCTGATTTGCAATGTCGAAACACGGCCGGTAAAGAAAGTCATCCCTGAAAGACCTCATACAGCGGCGAGGAGTTCGTCCAGCATCTCGGACACGGCTGACAATATCTTGGCATTCGCCGCATAGCTTTTCTCGATGAGCTGCAGCCGTGACAACTCCTCGTCAATGTTCGTGCCTTCGGCATTCTGACGAGCGGCCGTGATAACTTCGGATGCAGTTAGCGCTTCGTTCAGACGCTCCTCTGCGTTTGCTCGTTCAGCGGACTGCGCGGCAACGAGCGCCGACGCGAAGTCCGCCACTGACGTGGAAGCGGCGATGCCGGTGGCCGATCCCGCCCCCAACGGCGCATCAAGTGCCTCGAGGAAACTGATGACTTGCGAAGCGTCTGCCGCAGGTCCCTCCGACGCGGCCCCCAACCCATCCCGGATGCGCCACGCTTCGTTCCCGCCGTCTTGACGCACAGCCGCATTCACTTCGATCCGGCCCGCCAGACCCTTGGCATTTGACGGGTCGAACGGCCCGCCTCCATCCGTGAACAACCCGGCTTGCCCAGGCCCCAAGGTGGCGTCTGAGGCCTCGAAACTCTGGATGAGCCCTCGGGCATATTCGTCAAGTTGATCCTGAAACCTCGGAAAGACGTCTCGCACGAGAGCCAGCAGGCCCGACAGGCTTCCGTGCTCTACCCCGTGGACCCCTGACTTTCCGGGAGTGATGTCCTGTTCACCAGCCATCAGACTTCCGTCGCCCGGAAAATACTTCACATCGTGTACACGGTTACCCTCAAGAAGCGCCGCGCCCGTAAGGGTGAATAGCGCTACCGAGCCGTCCGACAGCTTGGAAACACGCACGTCAACGATCGCGGATATCTCGTCGATCTTGGTATCGACGAGATCGCTATACTGGGCGTGTTCTGGTGTGCCGGGACGGAACGTGCGAACGGTCTCGTTCAACTTTGCCAGGTCGTACAGGCTCTCGTTGAGATCGGCCACGTCATACCGAATTTCCAGGTCCACGTCGGCGCGGACCCCGGCAAGGTGCCCGTCCAATGTTCTGATCGTCGCAGCCAACTCCTCGGCCGCAAGCACGGCGCCCTTCTGGGCACCCAGGGACGCTGGCTGGTTGGCGAGGGTGGACAGGCTGCTCGAAAAGACCGAATATTTCTCGGGCAGAGAGCGCGCATCACCCGGCTGGCCGAGATAGCTTGTGTAATTCTGCAACGCGTCCAGAACAGCCTGATGCCTTGCCGTCTTTCCTTGCTCGATTCTGGCCAGCCGGTCGAGCGCGGCGTCGACTTCCCGCTGGATTTCGCCAACGACGACGCCACCTTGCCCGATGCCTATGCTGACGAGGGCCGCGTTGCGCCGGACGTAACCAGGCGTCATCGCATTTGAAATGTTCTCGGCCGCGACTTGCGACATCGTCTGCGACGCCGCAAGGCCACTTTGCGCAGCGTTCAGGGCTCCAGAAAGGCTCATGAAAACAGCTCAGCGTTTATCGTGGGACCAAACCTATCGCTTGAGGCGAGTTGTCTCTTCCATCATGTCGTCGGCGGTCGTAACCACCTTCGCGTTCGTTGTGTATGCCCGCTGCGTCTTGATGAGTTCGGTGAGTTCCTGCGCGATATCCACGTTGGATCCCTCCAGAGCACCCGAGTTGATGCCCCCGGCGCCGCCGGAATTCGCCTGCATCGCAAAGAAGCCGCCGCTCTCGCCCGTCAGACTGTACGCATTGCCCTTTTCCTCGATCAGGCCGTTGGGATTGTCGACCAGTGCCACGGGAATTTCGAACAGCGGTTGACGTTGCCCGTTGTCGAAAACGCCGTAGAGGATGCCATCCTCGTCGATTTCCGTCCGCACGAGATTGCCGGTGTTCGAGCCGTCCCTGTCGAAGGTCTGACTGAAGTCACCCGAAAACTGCGTAACGCCATCGAAGGAATTCGGCGTACCGACCTTCAGGTCAAGGACCTGTGGGGTAGTCCCGTTGTCGAGCGTAAGGGTCGCGACGCCAGTCGCGGTATCGAAAGAGAATGCAGCAGGCGCCGTGGCCAAGGATGTCACGTTCGAGTAGGCCTTCGGTGCCCCGGCAAGGGTGCCGGAGTCGTTGAACGAGACGGTAACGCGACCAAGGTCGGCGCCGTTCTGGTCCCGAATGGTGAGATCCCATTCGTTAAGATTTGATGTCGGCTGCCACGACACACCGATCCGCTGCGACTCCCCAAGCGCCGTGAAGATCTCGGACGTCGTGATGAAAGGCGCGCCCGGCGTCGCCAGGCCGGTCTCCTGGGCCGGCAGGTTGCCTTTCGCCTCGACCGCCGTCGTCGCCGCTGCGGACTGGCTGATGTCGCCAATGTTGACCGTGGTCATCTGTCCGAACGAATTGCGGTCCACCTCTCCGATCGTGCCGTCGATCCCGAAGCGATATCCCGCCAGATAGTATCCGGCGGGGTTCACCAGATTGCCGCTCTCATCGGGCAGAAACGACCCCGCCCGCGTGAGCATGTAATTCGTCTCGACCGTCTCGTTCGGGTTGACCGAGACCACGAAGAACCCCGCCCCGCTGATGGCCAGATCGGTCGGCGAAGACGTGGAGATCAGGCCACCGGGATTGGCCATGTCGATCTCGTCGACCGCCTTCACGGAGAGCACTCCCGACTCCTGACCACTTGAAGCGGTCGTGGTAACCATCTGCGTGAAACCTCGCCGGTACCCGACTGTGTTGGCGTTCGCGATGTTTTCCGCGGTGGTGCCTACAGCCCGGGCGTTCGCCTGCAGTCCGCTGACGCCAGTTACGAATGCGCTGGAGATGCTCATGTGTTCCGCCTCGTGTTCTTGTGCACACTGCTTCGCGCAAAGAATTACACGTCTGAAATTTAAAACAGGTTAAAGAACTGCAAAAATGCGAAGTACTACTGTTCATCGCGCCATCGACCGTCGTCGTGGTGCCCGGATGGTTGCATGACGATCCTGCAGCCCGCCGGAAAGACGCGCCCTGCCTCGACCGTTTGGCACGACAACGGCGCTGAGGGGAGGCTCCGCAGACGTCATCAAACATCGGGATCGTATCGCGGCCACCGACGCCGATCCCGGGTTCAAACCCGGGGCGAACGGACATTCGGCCAAGCCACGAACGAGGCCTTCAGACGGCCGCTATAGCCCGGATTTCCCCAACAGGCGCAATGCCCTGTCCGTCCGTTCCAGCCTGCTGGATGCACTTCGTCTTGTTAACGGTTCGATGGGCTCGGGTTGGGCGAGGAACTCTCGCACCAGATCGGAAATTCCCGTGTCCCTTGCAATTTTCGGGAAGATATCGGCGATGCGCGATGCCGTCTCCATATCTCCCATCCGGTAAGCCGACAGCATCAGATAGGTCGCGTCGTCGGGGCCGAACTCTTCCGGGAAACTTGCCCAGATCTTGCGATATAACCGCGTGGCACCAGACCAATCTTCCATGTCGAACCTTGCTCTGGCCATGAGCCTCAGTTCCTCGGGACCTGCCTTCGGGACCGACGCCTCAAGAAGTTCTTGGGTTCGACCCAATTCCGCCATGACATGTGCCTGCAGCTTCATAGCCTTCCAGGCGAGCGGGGTTCCCTTGACCGGCTTGAGTTCCTTCAAGATTTCCGCAGCTTCTTCGGCCTTTCCCGACTGCAACAGGGCAGTCGCAAGCTTGTATCGGACAACATCTATTCCTTGCGGGTCAAAGTCGTCTGATCCAGACGCCAGTTGAAATTCAAGAATGGCGAGGACTCTTTGATACTCCGATACGGCCAGGACCGTCCCCCCTCGCTTGAGCGCAGCATCGCCCAGCTGCTCGCTGAAGTGGGCAAAGGCAGGCTCGGACCAGAAATACGGCATCAAACGACGGCGAACAGCGACCCACTCTCCGAGCGAAAGCTCGCCATCAAGGCCTTTCGCGGCCAGATCCTCCAACGTCTTGGACGTCCAGTTTCGCGCCTTCTGACTGGCCGGCGTTCGCGGGAACCTAGCAAGGATCTTTCCGCCCGCGACCAGGGCCTCCTCGGGCCTGTGAAGCTCCAAGTCCACCTCCGCGAGCCGCTCGAGCATTGCAAGCTCGTATTCATCGCCTCTCCAGTTTCCAACGCCCTCGTCAAGAACGTCGAGCGCGGCAAGGAGAGCGCCGCGACTTCCGTTCTTGAGGGCCATGTCTGCCAACGCAACCCGTGCCCTCGTAGCGTAGATATCCATGCCGTCGGCTGCGAGGAGATAGTTTTCGACGGCCGTCTTCTCGTTACCCACGAGCTCTGCGCGACGGCCGGACAGGTAGCGCGCAGCGCCGAGTGACCGTGGGTCACCCAACGCCTCAAGGAGTGTAATTGCCTCGGCGTCTACGCTCTCCAACTGAAGCTCTACCGCTGCCTCAGCCAGCACGGGAAGCAATCCGCGCGCCACCGGCCGGCTCTGATAGGTCAGCGCGCGAAATGCGCCCTTGGCATGCCGGTAGAGTGCGACTGCGTCACCTCGAGCAACCGCATCCAGGGTCAGCCACAGGTCCCGGTCGGGCCGCGAGGCGTCAATCAGCGGCGACCGACTGGCCTTCTCGGAAATTGCCCGTCCTCGCAACAACTCGAGAGCATCGCGTAACGCGACGAAACGATGGCTGGTCGCGCTGGCCTCGCCCGCCATGGAACCCAGAACGGACTCCGCCTCGTCGAGCATCATCTGGCTCAGGTAGAGCTCGGCCACGTCCAGAACCGTGTCGTGCAGCTCCTTGCCATGCGAAGTCGACAGGCGGACAACCTGACCCGTCAGCGCCTCCCGGAACTTGTCCGCAGGCCACCGCCGCAGGTCCAACCAAGGCATCAGTTTCACGGCCTCCGATGGTCGATCCTGTGGCGCACCGGAAGGCGGGCCGTGCGCGGAATGCGCGAGCGCCGAGCCGTCACCATGGCCCTCTCGGAGGTCGACATCGCTCCCATGCGATGCCGGCTCTGCAAAGACAGCAAGCGCAATGCTCGAGGCAATCAATGAACTAACGATCTTCCCGCCAAACATTACGCTCTCTATTCTTTATAGACACCGCTTATTTCTTGCTCTATTCTTCAAATAGTCAAGATCGTAATTTGTTCGCAAGCCGTGACCCGCAGTGCGAGAGACGGCTTGCATGGATAGAGGAGCACAGAGAGCATGGGGATCACCGGCAACGTGTCCTTGTCCCTGGCCACGGCGCTCCAGCGCAGCCTCGACGTCGCGACCAACAATATTGCGAACGCCTCGACCGCGGGCTTCAAGGCTTCTCGGCCGATATTCGAGTCGTTCGTGGATGACCAGCAATCAGGCTCGTCCGACGCCGTAAGCTATGTCATGGACAAGGGGGATTATCTCGACACGACCCAAGGCCCTCTCCTTCCGACAGGAAATCCGCTTGATCTCGCAGTGTCAGGAGACGGGTGGTTCTCGTACGAGACACCGAACGGGATCGGATACGGCCGAGATGGCCGGCTTCTCGTCAATGCCGAAGGGCTTCTGGTTACGGCGTCCGGCGCCCCCATCCTCGACGAAGGCGGCTCCCCTATTACGATCCCGGCTGACAGCGCTCAATCGATCGTCGTCGGCAAGGACGGGACGATCGTCGGCGGAAACGGCGTTGATCTCGGGAAGATCGGCGTGTTTCGCATCCTTGACCCGGACAAATTGATGCCCATCGGCAATGGGCTTTACCTTCTTCCTCCGGGGGTGAGTGCGGCAGCCCCGGCCGAGTCCGCCGCCGTCAGCCAAGGGTTCATCGAGCAAAGCAACGTGAAACCCGTCGTCGAGCTCACGCAGCTCATGGAAATCCAGCGCGCCTACGAACGAGCCGTCACATTGATGAACCAGGCAAATGACCTGACGAAGCGAGCCATCGAGCGCATCGCCCGCGTGGTCTGAACGGCTCACCTATCGAGAAGCAGGGGAGACCTCAATGAAAGCCCTTGGAATTGCTGCCACGGGAATGTTGGCCCAGCAAACCAATGTCGACGTGATCGCCAACAACATCGCCAACGCGAACACGACCGGGTTCAAGAGCGGCCGTGCCGCCTTCCAGGACCTTATCTATCAGTCGTTGACGCCCGAGGGAGCGCTGACTTCTGCGTCCGGGACGGCGAAACCCGTGGGGACCAACGTTGGCCTGGGCGTCCAGAGTACCGGTGTCGTTCGGCTCCATACGCAAGGCGGCCTCACGCAAACCGACAATTCGCTGGACCTCGCCATCGAGGGGCGCGGATATTTCGTCGTCAATCGGCCTGACGGAAGCCAGGCGTATACCAGGGCCGGCAACTTCCTGCTGTCCGCAGAAGGCCAGATCGTCACCCTCGATGGGTACGAGATCGACCCGGGAATCAACGTACCGGAAAACACCCGCGAGATTTCGATCAATCAACAAGGTCTTGTGATGGCGTATGTGGACAACGACTCGACCCCTGTCGAGCTTGGCCAACTGACGCTCGCAACATTTCTGAACGAGGCCGGGCTGAAGCCGATTGGAAACAACCTTCTGGAGCAGACGGCCGCCTCCGGCGATCCGACTTCCGTCACCCCCGGCGACCCGGGTGTCGGCGTCGTCCGCCAGGGCTATCTCGAGAACTCCAACGTCAACATCATCCAGCAGATAACCGACCTCATATCAGCGCAACGAGCCTACGAAATGAACTCGAAGGCCATCGAGACCGCTGATCAAATGCTGTCGACGGCAAACCAGCTCAAGTAGATTAACGATGCATCGCGTTCTGACCCCCCTGTGGCACGCGTACCTCAACACCCTTGCGCTTGCATTGGCCGCCCTCATGTCGCTCTCGGCCGCCGGCAAGGCCGCGGACGTCGGCGAGCTCGTGGCAGAGCGGGCAGAAGCGGAATTCGGCGTCCAGATGCCGGCAAACGGCCGCTTCGACGTCCGCCTTGCGCGCGACCTGCCGACGCAGGGAGAGTTCATCAGGGATTTCTGGATAGACAGGAAAAGCGGGCAATTCATTGCGAACCTGGTACTCGCCTCGGGTGACGAAACCCGCATCTGGGGTGTTGCCCAGCTGAACGTTTCGGTCCCTGTTCCGGCGCGACGCCTCATGCCCGATGAAATCATATCCGAGGCGGACATCAACGTCGTCGAAATGCCATGGCAGCGCGTCAACGCCTTTGCCGTGCTGGAGGCGAAGGATCTCATCGGGAAACAGGTTCGAAGAATGTTGCCCCAAGGCCGCCCTGTCCTTGTCCAGTCGGTGTCACCGCCGCTGGTCATCACACGCGGGCAAAAGGTACAGATCGAATTCCGGCGCGGCGGCCTCTACCTGGCCGCCGAGGGCAAGGCCATAACCGACGCTTTCTCCGGGCAGGAAGTTCGCGTCGTGAACCTCTCGAGCAACCGTATCATTGTGGGCATCGCCACAGACGACGGAAAGGTCGATGCAAAGTTCTGACACCAGTTCGTGTCAGCACACATTCTGAAGGCTTTGACGAAATGCGCAAAATCATTCTCATCGTCGCTTGCGGATTGGCCCTCGGTGGCTGCGCACAATACCGGGACATGCGAAATCCGCAGACGAGCCAGTTGGTACTGGACGCAACCTCCGTTCCCGAGGTGAACCGCATCAGCGTCCCAATGCCAACCCAACCGCGCAAGGTGGCCTTCAAGCGCGCTGAAGCCTCGAGCCTCTGGCATGGCGACACGCGCAGCTTCTTTGGCGATCAGCGAGCGCAGGATGTCGGCGACATCCTCACGGTTCTCATCGACATCAAGGACCAGGCGCAGCTGAAAAACGCCTCCGAGCGGAAGCGCAGCGGCACCCAGCAGGTCGCCGACCCGAAGATCCTTGGTTACGGAAGCAAGATCGCCAATGTCCTGCCCGGCGTATCGCAGTCCGACCTGCCTTCGGGCGGCAACATCATCGACCTGGGCTCCACCTCAGGATCGTCGGGCGAGGGGTCCATCAAGAGAAACGAGACCATCCAGCTCAAGGTTGCGGCGACCATCATCAGGAAGCTCCCCAACAACAATTTCGTCATCGCCGGGCGGCAGGAGGTCAAGGTGAACTCGGAATTGCGGGAACTACGGGTCGCCGGAATTGTGAGACCCGTCGACATAAGCCGCGACAACACGGTTTCCTACGACAAGATTGCCGAGGCGCGGATCACATACGGCGGCCGTGGCCAGATCTCGGCCGTGCAGAAGCCAAGGTACGGACAGGACGTGATGGAGATCGTGCTTCCATACTAGGGGAAGGAAATGAAAAAGTTCCTGCTGATCTCCGTCACGGCTTCCATCCTGACCGCCATCATCGGCTATTTTCTCGGCGTCTTCCTCTTGCCGCCAAAGGGCCGGTCGGCGGGAAGCCAGGCCGAGGTCGCCGCAAGCCATTCCGAAAGGCTCTACAAACTTCCGCTCGGACGTTTCACCTTCCAGACCTACGCCCCCAACAAGGAGCGCCACTACGTCGCGGAGATGGACGTCCTGATCGCCGGCGCCGCGGATTTCGAACGGATAAACGGGGCGGACGGAAAGAACCGGCTTCGCGACGCCGTGATCGCAGTCACCGCAGATCTTGCTGAATCGCCAAACTGGGAAGACTTGGCTTCCTCCCCCGAGCATGACGACCTGGAAGCGGAAATCACAAGTCGCCTTTCCGCCCGATTCCCGATGGTCCGAAAGACGAAAGTGCTGAGCTTTATCGCCTCAGACCAGGATTGACGGGGGGCAACGCGAACTGATCCAACGACCGCCGTCGGGCAAGGCCGTTCTATCGGCGCGCTTCGAGGCGGGGCGCATGATGCACCACCACGCCCGGGAGAATGTGGCCGCTGCTCGCCGGGTGTGCGCTAGTGCTCCTTGGCCCGCGCCACCATGGTTTCAAGTTGTGCCGGAAGGCCCATGGGATCGAACGGCTTGACGATCACGCCGATGGCACCAAGAGCCTCCAGTTCGGAAATTTCGTTCGGGAGCGCCTTGGCCGTCATGAAGATCGCAGGCGCATCCCCGACCTCCGGCAAAGCACGGATACGTCTCAGAATCTCGGGACCGGAAACCCGCGGAAGATTGACATCGATCAGGAAAACATCCGGACGAAACTCGGCCGCCGCCTCGACGGCAGACTCACCCTCCGCACACTGCCGGAGTTCATGACCCCCGACGATCTCAAGCGCGACCTTCGCAATCTCCCGAATGTCGGCATCATCTTCGATGTGAAGAACTTTCACCCGACACCTCCCTCGCTACGGAACGCGCGTGGTCCGATGCAGGTTCACTGATGCAGAACGACATCAATGAACCTGCATCCCAACCACACGTTACCCTAACCCACTCGTCAACCTGCACCATAACCACGGCAACCAACAACACCGGCACAAGAGGCCAGAACGTGTCTGGCTCGCACCGTTACCGGGTTGCCGCGCCTCCAACTCATGCCACAGCAGCAATCTTCCCATCCTCGGGGTTCCGACCGGCACCCTCTTCTTTCAAGCCCTGGTCCGCCCGAGCGGAATCGTCATCCGAACCGGACGCCAAGCAAGGGAACTCCACGAAGAACTCGGCACCCTCTCCCGGAGCGCTTTCGAAGCTGATCGTGCCCGACATGCCCTCCACAAGCCTCTTGCAGATCGCCAATCCCAGACCGGTTCCCCCCTTTTCTCGTGTATCCGACGAGTCGACCTGAGAGAATGGTTCGAACAGCTTGTCCGCATCCGATGGCGCGATGCCCCGGCCAAAGTCCCTGACAGAGACGCGAACGTTCTTCCCGGTCATCCCGACAGAGACGATAACCGTGCCCCCGGGATTGGAAAATTTTGCGGCGTTCGACAGCAGGTTATCCATGATCTGCTGGAACCTGAAACGATCAACGAGAATCCTCGCGTCGAAGTCGTCCGGAACGCGCAACTCGTATGTCACATTGAGACGAGCGGCATAGCTACGGTTTGCTTCGATGGCCTGGCTTACCAGATCGACCGGCGCTTCTGCATCACAGTTGAAGTCCAGGCGCCCGGACTCGATCTTTTGAAGGTCGAGGATTTCGCTGACAAGCTGAACCAGTCGGTTGCAATTGTCATGAGCAATCTTCAAGAGCGACTGGAATGATGCCGGAACATCGCCGAGCTTTCCGGACAGGACGAGGCCGAGGCCACCCATGATCGACGTGATCGGCGTCCTGAGCTCGTGACTGACAGTGCTGAGGAACTCTGACTTTGTCCTGTTCGCTTCCTCTGCGCGGATCGTTGCCTCCTTCAGCTCGGTCACGTCCGAACGAAGACCCACCAGGCACCCGTCAACGGTGCGGGTGTCGGCGAAGCGAACCCATCGTCCATTTGCCATCTTGTGCTCGGAATGCGGCTGTTGCTCTTCGGCGGCCAACGTCTTCTTCTGGAACCATTCGTCTTCCCTTCCCCGCGCCTCGGGAAAGACCCCACGCTGCAAGGCGTCCGCGACAAGCTCCTTACGATGTCTTCCCGGGGCGGTGAGCCTTTCGTCGAACCCGAACATTTCCCGGTACCGCTCGTTACAAAGGATCAGCCGGTCGTTCTCGTCATACATGATGAAACCATCACGGATGGAGTTGATCGCCTGAAGAAGACGACGCCTTGCCAGATCGCGCTGGAACGACAGATGACGGACGAAATACAGCAAGAGCGAGAACGCTGCGAAGACGGCACCGATCTTCGTCCAGGTTGCCTCTTCCCCGGTCGCCGCGACCGGCCAGCCACCGGCCGGGATGGCGGCGAGTTCGAAAGCTCCGTACGGGAAGCGCAGTGGCGTTCGCTCGGGGTTCGAGTCAAAGACCCGTTTCGGGCCGAAGACCATTTGTCCCGGCTGCCCCGCCCGGTCAATTTTCCTGAGCGCAATGTCGTAGCCGACGGCTGCCTCCGAGATTCCCTCGAGCTCGACCATCTTGTCGAGATCGACGACAACACTCACGGTGCCCCAGTATTTCTCCTTCTGTGCGTCGGCTTCCGTGACCAGCACCGGCGCACGCATTATGAGGCCCCTTCCACCCTGAACCAGATTGAACGGCCCGCTCGCGGTGAGCATCCGGGTCCTCTTGGCAAGGTTCAATCCCGGAAGCTGAGCATGGACAAGGGTCAGGTCGGCTCCCAGGGCCTTTGCATTTCTTTCGTAGGGAAAGACGTGGGTTATGACATTCTTTTCGGCCAGCGCGACGTTGAGAATATCGTCCTCGTCCCCCCTTATGACGCGCTTGGCCAGTTTCTCGTACTCGGCCTGGGACAGGAGCGGGTTCCGCGAAATCGCCGCGGCCATGGCCTGCGCCACCAATGCATGCTCGTGCATTTCCTGCATGAACTTCGCCGTAACGACCGCCAGCGTCCTTTCCGTGTCCTTGCGCGCCTTCGCCGTTTCTCGCGACAGCGCGGCGCTGTCCGAATAGATGGCGGCGGCGATGGCGACGGTGACAGCCAAGGCGAACATCGCGACGTAGGGCGCGTCCGCGATGACGACGCGCGCAAAGTGCCTTCGGAAGCCCTTCCGACCCCGCGTGTTCCCGGGCTTCATGGGGACGCCTCCAGGGTATCCTGAATTTCGTCGACAAGCGCAGACAGCACCTCGACGAGCCTTTCCCGGCTGCTCCCGGACTTCATCGCGTCCGAGAACTCCTGCTCGACCTTTTCACCCAAGGCCGAGAGCTTCGGATATCCCACCATGGCCGCAAGGCCACGGATCCGATGCGAGTGTTGCTGGACCTCTCTGATGCCCTCCTCTGTCAACTCACCGAAGACGAGGGCCTCCTCGTTGCGCTCCAGAACTTCGAGACGCTCACGAAGACCACGCCTGAAGTCTTCCGCGACGCGCTTCAGTGCGCTTTCGAGTTCCATCATCGACTGGGCCTTCATGGACACGTCTCTCGCTTCCTGCCGTTCACGCCACATTGAGAGTGCTCCGGTTGGTTGCCAGATCCAGCCTGTTCAGCTTCGCCACGGCCCGCTCCAGAAGCTCGGCGCCACTCTCGCGAGAAATCAGCGCCGGCGAGACGAACTGGCCAAGTTCCACATCGAGAACGTCTCGCGTTCCATCAGAGTAGACGCGATCCGGATCATTGATCGCGGCTCGAAGGGAATCGATGATTGTGCCGCGGTCGGGGACACGCGACTTGGGCGCGACGGCGACGAAGGTGCCGCGGCCCATGTGCGCGATGAATGCACGGGCGCTCACAAGAACTTCCATGATCTCTGCCGCGAGATCCGTGACGAAGCTTTCGTACTGGGCTCGCGTCACGCGCGCACAAATCTGGGCCGATTGCGGCACGTTGATCGCAAAGGCCACCAGGCCCATCCGTTCTATTCGCCTCATCTGCTCTATGAAGTTGCAAAGGACGTTTGCCGCGACGACACCAGGGATCTCGTCGATCACAAAGGGATGAGCGAAGTCGGCATGCTCTACCGTTCGCGCAGAGCTCGGCGACACCGCGACTTGTGAAGCCTTCTTCTGTTCTTCCGCCAGCATCGCCGCGACGCGAACGCGTGAGACAAGCGCCATCGGATCGAATGGCTTGGTCACATAGTCCGTCGCGCCGGCCAGGAAGGCGTCCTCCACATATGATTTCTCCGCCATCGCCGTCAGCATGACGATGGGCGTCTTTGAATGTTTCGGAATTGCACGAATACGGCGACATAGCTCGATCCCATCCATTTCGGGCATCTGGATGTCGAGCAGTATCACGTCCGGAGACACCGCACCCGAGGCGATCAGGCGCAGCGCCTCCGTGGCGGAATTGGCTACCGTCGTCGACTTGTAACCAAACGCTGACAGGATCTCATTCAGGAGGTGACCAATTGCCGGATCGTCGTCCACAGCCAAAATCACCGTCATGTGCCTTCTCCGCCTCTTGCAAGCGCTTCATTCTGTTTCTGGGGCCGGTCCAGCCGCCACCGCCCAAACTCAGAAAACGCATGGCGCTCGCACCTCCGCCATCGAGCGTTTCTTTGTTGTCAATGATTCAATGAACGACAATTGTGGCTCAACTTTGGCGATTGGATGCGATTTGGAGAAAATTCGTCGGCAATCTGAGACCAGGGAAGGACGTGCGCCTCCCCGTTCGCGCTCACGGCCGTCGAAGGATCGCTTCGCGCCGGACCACTCCCCACCCAAGCCCCATGAAAAGGGGGGTGTGGGCGAGCCTAGTCGAAGCGCTTCGGTCCCTCAGCGAATGGACAGCACCGCCGTCGCGGCAATACCCTCGCCACCAGCGACCCGGTAGTACATCTGCCCTTGCTCGAAAAAGACTTCCTGAACAGTCGTGTCTCTTTCCGTCCTCACCGGGAGTCGGTTTCCGGATTCGTCTTCGGCGATCACCGTGACAGAATAGCTCCCCGGCAACACCTTCTGTCCCGTGTCGCCTTTTCCGTCCCAGTCGAGCGCCTGCTGGCCGGAGCCATCAACGGGAAGATCCGGGATCGTCCTCACAAGGAAACCGCTGACCGTGTCGCGTATTTCCGCCTTTACGGACACAGCCTCCGTCGGGACGGAATACCGGAAGGTTTCAACACCGTCGGCAGTGACCTCGATCTCCGACGAAGACACGGTAACCGAGCGCCCGATCGTCGCTGCCCCCGCGACCATGGACAGAGCCGCGATCTGAGACGAGAGGTTACTCAGGCCGTCATTTGCCTTGACCGCTTGTTCCACTTGACTGAGTTGCGCCAATTGGGAAACGAATTCCGTTCCCTCCATAGGGGCAAGCGGGTCCTGGTTCGTAAGCTGCGCCGTCAAGAGTTTCAGGAAGTGCGTATAGTCTGAACTGAGTTGCGACAGCGACGATGTCCCGGTGTCCGGACCTGTTGCTGCCGCCACGCTGGCAATGCTCGTCATCGTGTCACCTCAAGTAGTAATGTCCAACTGATTGTCAGCCACCCGGCCGGACACAGCGGCGACCTCGGTGGCCGCGCCTGCCGTGTCGTCTTCGCTACCGCCTGCCAAGCGGTCGGCCGACGTCGGTCGCTGCCCTTCGGAACCCTGGCCTCGGTGGCCGTCCTGGAATTCGAAGGTGGCCCCCTGCCCGGCCATCATCTGTTCGAGCCCATGCCTCGGGTCGCGCATCGCGTTCAGGACGACAGGGTTGTCGGCTCTGACGATGACCCGAAGCCCGCCGTCCGTTTCGGTCTTGACCTGGATCTCGATCTGCCCGAGGGCCCTGGGCTTCAACTCCACATGGGTCGTCCCATGACGAACCTCAGCGCTTCGTATCTGCTCGGATACGAACTGCGCAAAGCGGCTCTCGGTGGCGACGGGCTTTGCAGACGTCGATCCCCCTCGACTTCGTGTTCCGGAAGTGATCGCCGAAAGACTGCCAAGGTCCTCGAACGACAAACCGTTCGGGTCAAGGTCCAGCGTTTGCCGCGGCTGGATCTCTCTCGAGACGAGCCTTTCCACAATCCAGACGGCGAGTTCATTCCGTGACGACGGTATCGGGTTGGGCACGCTGGTCTGCCGCGACGC